>PLWR01000072.1 GCA_003165615.1 Acidobacteriota bacterium
CAATACTTATTTACGGATAAGCTCTAACACCACGTCGATCTCCCGGCGGCGCGCGGCCTCCAGCACTTGCTCCCGCGTCTCCCTCTGGGCAGCGCCCGAGCCGATTTCTTTCACCTGTAGAGCGATCATCCAACCTCGGCGAGCGGCGTATTCCCACAAGGCATGGGTCTGCACTGGGATGGTCCGCTGATCCTGCGTAGAAACGCGGGCGTAGAGGCCCGCCCGGAACGGTGTTTTGGCCCGGGGAGGGGGGTGGCCAAAAACCTTCCGCAATTTCGCCGTGCGGGACACCCGTTCTTCGCCCTTTTTCGACTGCCGCTCCGACGTGGCCGTATAGGATGATTTCCAGCCGGAGAGGATCCTGCTCCCTCCACCCGGAATTCATGGCGAGCGACCACATGGCTCGCACCCATGTGGTCGATGTATCCCTCGAATGGAAGGCTTATTCTCCCTCAAGTCTTCCCAGCTCAATGGGATCGTTGGTGGACCTGGAGGGACTCGAACCCTCGACGTCATACATGAAAGCCTGTTTGGAAGGGGAATCTCGTTGATTTTGCGGCAGGGTTGGTTACGCTGGAAAACAAGTTCGGAATGCTCAAGTTGTACCGATTTGTACTCATGGTCTATTGTTTTTGAGCCCCTAAATCGGATTTCTGGTCCCCGTGGTCGGTTTCAAGACATGGTTAGAAGGTGATCGCGATTGAACGCAGCATCACTCCGGCAAAGCCAAAACATTCCATGCCGGATACCGCAGCAAGTTGCCTTCGCACACGTTGGCCACATTTCGGCCCTCGCATCGAAACTGCACGATTGTTTTCCCTTCTCGCGCCAAGGCGGCCCAACGCGAGCTCGTTGCCGGGTTCTGTTCAATGCCGATAATGCTCAATTCGCCATGGCTGCCAGCACAAGAGGCCGCTTCATGATGAGCAAGTTTCCCCCGTTGGTATATCCTGATCTAGATTTCGCGAATTTGTACGTTTCGAGTTTGGGCTTGCGGGTTAGTTGCGTTAGTTTATTGGCCCCGTGGCCAGGAGCCGAACCTGGAACCCTTCGTTTGGCGCCCGAAGGGTCTCAAAACAGGAGGCGCTAATGAGGACCCGCTAAGTAATTATAAATAAAAGGTTTGGCTCCTCGGCCAGGACTCGAACCTGGAACCCTTCGGTTAACAGGCGACATAAGCTAGGGTATCTCGTTGATTTTGCGGCACGCTTGGCTACGTACAAGTACCAAAAAGCACGGCAAAAACACTGAAGTGGTACCGATTTGGTACTCGTTTGATCGCTACCTTGCCGGCCTACTCGCGATGCGAACCCGTCCGAGTTCCACGACCGCGAAAGCGTCTGACAGCCGCCCGCCTAGCGTTTCTTGGCGTAGCGTTGGAGTAATGGGTTCAGAACCTCAGGCGACACGTAAAAGCTTGTTTGCCGCAACTGGGCAATCGTATCCGAAAAGTCTATCAGCCCACGGTCGGCGGCTTCCGTCAAAACCCCGAGCGTTCCGATCACAATCAAATTCCGCTGGGTCGCGACCCGGCGCGCGGCGCGGTCATCCATGATGAGCCGGTCAGCGTGGAGTTCTTCGGCCAGCGCGATGGCTTCACACTCTCCCGCACCCAAGTTTTCGATTGCGATGTCGGAGGTTCTCTCGACAGGCCGAATTTGGAGCCAAGCGGGTGGCCGGGCAATCCAAGCACGCACGGCCTGCGGCGTTTCCGGCCTCTGAAACTCCTCCCACACCGCCAGAGGAATAAGAACACGACCGTAGAGCTGCGGCAGAATCTCTACTTGGTCAATCAGCACCAGATAATTCAGGGGCGTGGTATCGGCAATGACAATCATTCCGCCCGCGCTGATTCCTTTTCGTGGACTTGGCGCAAAGTCTGCAAATCCTGATCCAGGTCTTCCAGGCCGTAATTCAGATAAACGTGGTGTTCCTTCAGGAACTCGTGAACCTGCATGCGGGTGCCAAAGCCGAGAATCCTCCGCACCTGCTCTTCGGTGAGTTCGCCGGACCGATAGCCATCAATCGCGAGCGCTTCGAGGGTCCGGCGCGACAAATCGCCACTCTCCTGACCGAGGGAGCGCGCCAAGTCTTCCGGGATGTGAATGGTAATTTCCATACATGTAGTTTAGCGAATTGACAGGGCGCTTGTATAGCCCAACACGGCGTCAGGCGTTGACTCCGTTCTCGCGTTACGCGGTGTTCGAGAAATGTACAGAGAGCAGCACCACTTCCTCGTGGGCCACGCTCGCCGCGCCGTAGGCGGTTGCCGCCCGGATCTCCTCGGGGCCAAGTGCGGATACCTGCGTCCGCATTTTGGCATTTCCACGCGCTTTTCGCTAATAAATGCGCCTCCATCGCTTGAATGCCTTAATGTCGCGGGTGTTGAGGTCAAACCATTCTCCGTTCATGCGCTTGGGTTCAAATCTCCTGTGCCAGTACGCCTCGATGCCGCTCGGGTCGTCTGTCTTGATTGAATGAATTAGGTCTACCCTCTCGGGCAACTGGATTCTTATCTCCGTGCCACGCCTTACGGTGTCATTGGTTTTGCCGATTTTGTAATAGTGACCTGACTTGAAGAGATACACTTCGCCTACCTCGTCGCTAGGTGCTTCGCCGTTCTCTTTCGTCGGTGTTGCGAGAAGTGGAGCACAGAGGTCTACAACATCCTGATAACCTGTCTTACCTTCGCAGTATTGAAAGACTTTACGCGCGGTTGTTTCCTTCGCGCCGAAACGCTTAAACGCGCTTAGACTTGGCAATTGCGGGTCGTTCCTTCTTTCCACTTCAATTTCCCGGTGGGTTGGGAACTTGCCCAATTTGCGCGCAACGGCGACAATCTTTTCAATCAGCAATTGGTCGGCGAGCGGGGGAGTAAATTGATGCGGTTCAAAACCAGCCGCCTTGAGGGCGTCGCCAAATCTTGCAAAGTGTTTGCCCCACTCATAGGAGTTGATGCCGGTTTCCTTCTCAAACCTGATTTGACCGAGGGCAACTCCGCGGTTCTCTTTTGCGGTTCGCTTAATTTGCTCTAAGATTTCTTCCTTGCTTCGCATCATGCGGCCAATTATACCAAGAAATGCCCACCAAATGGCGATGGCTGGGCTTCAGGCGTGGGTCAGCACTCGTTAACCTGTGAAGTGGGAGGGAATCTGGCCAGCTCGGGCCGAGCTTAAATTACGGGGCCGGCACAGCTCTCGCCGGCCAGAAAATTCATGCTTCAGGATTAGGGCCTGACCGGAGCGTTCGAGAGCAGCACCACTTCCTCGTGGGCCACGCTCGCCTCGCCGTAGGCGATAGCTGCGCGGATGTCATCGGGCGTTAGGTGCGGGTAGTCCTCAAGTAGCTCGCCTTCGCTCGCTCCCTCAGCAAGGTTGTGCAGGATCATCTCGACGGTGATTCGCGTTCCATGGATTACCGGTTTGCCCATCATCACCGCCGGGTCGATCTGGATTCGGTCAGTCGTCATTGCCTTTTCCTCTTACAATCATGCTTGAGAGCATGGGAGATCATAGCTCAATGCGGCGGTCGTAGTCTTTTTGCCTCTCCAAGTTCAACTCCGCACCAGCGAGCGGAGACTCCATCAGGAATTGCGTCAGATTCTTCCGTCGCTTCGGGAGCCCTTCACGTATGATATCACGAGCAGGCTGGAACTTCGCCGAAGGATAGGAGGAAATATAGCATGCGGGCTTATCGGGGAAGGGTGCTCACCAGGAGTGTCGGCGTCAGGGTCGGGCCGAAGGCGTGCTACAATACGCGCAATTGCTATTCGTGCTTTCCCGAGGTGCGGATGAGGCGTTGGCCCGTGACGACCGTCTTCATGCTCATGACTGCATTGATTCCTGCGCTGCCCGTGCAGGCGGGGCAGGAACGTGTCGCGCGGGGCCCGCTCTTCGGCCCTGCGGCTCTTCGCGCCGGTCGCTCCTAAAGGACGAGCGGAATGGTGAAAAACCGTGTGTGATCTTTTAAAGCCGCCAGTGCCTGTATATTGGCGCTATGACTACTCTGCCACCGGCGTGCTTACTCCGATTGTTGAGGGCGAGGCCTGGTATCGCGAGTACGTGAAGCGGGATCCCCTATTGAGAATCACTTATGTGAATTGTACAAGCAGCAACAGGATCCTATACGTTGGCAGCGGCAATTCAAAACGTCCATTCGCACGCCACCACAGAGGAATCCACTCGCCGCCGATGAGTTTGTTTAAACCAGGTGAGGATTTCGTAATCGAGGTACTTGCGGTTACCCGCTGGCAGTTCCTCGCCAAGGTGCTGGAGTCCTTGATTTGTGAACTGGCCGCCCCCCCACTGAACAAGGTTCGGCACATATTACCGACGAATCGGCACCTGTGCGAGCGGAATTTGGCAGTTGAGTTTTGGAACAACAATTATGCCTCACGCTTCGGCATCGATGCCCCGTACCCGTATGGCGCGAGAGGGAAGGTCTAGGCGTGAGCGTGGATTACGACAGCCTGTGCTACAAATTAGTCGAGAGGAAAAATCATGGAAACAGATTCCGGGTCGGACCACACCTTGATTGTCCCGCCGAAGACGGAGGTTGTATGGATGGCGGACCGCAAAGGGCAGAGCGTGGTCGTGTTTGGAAGATGTCCTTATTGCGCAAGCTTAACAAGCGTGGAATGCCGTCTCGACGGCTTATTACATCCCGTATTGCAATGCGCTGGTACTGGAAACACCTTTTCTGTAATTTTCGAAATGCCCAAGCGTGGCACACCCGGAATGCAGCCTCTTCTTGAATTCCGTCACCCGTTGGTCGCATTGCCCGAAGTTGAGGTCGCCGCCTCGTCACTAAACGCCCTCCTTGGGTATGTCATCCGTGCGCAATGTCCATATTGCGATAAACCAGCACAGGTCCTAAATGAAAAGGGTGGCGAACTTACTCCCATAATAAAGTGCGAAAGCACAGGGAAAGCCTTCAGCGTGTATTTTCCTGAGTTGCGGCGTGATTTAAATAACGCGGGGCGGACTCTGACCGGTCACGCCTAAACAGGAAGCCATCTCTGAGGTGCTCTCGCCGACTGTCGCAGATTTGCTTTGCAGAGTTCTGCGGCTCTTGTTAGCAGTCGCACCAAAACACTGCGACTGAGGACCGGACCGCTTGGCCAGTCAGCATGTCGTGGTGCCGCGATGGAACAAAAAGACCCGAGACTCCGCAGAATCTGGCAACAAAGGACCACTCCAGTTGTATACAGACAGGCGCGTCCCAAACCCATTCTCGTGCGCCTCCCCTTCTCTTCAGACAATTACACTTGGCTTAGAGGCAACAACCGCCATAAGCCAAAGTGGGATGCTCAGCACAAGCGTTGGGAGACGCCAGTCGCATGGTTCGATGACTTAGTTCAGCGCCTGTTGAAGCGCTATCGAAGGGTATACGTCATCCAACTTCACAAGGAGCAGCAAATATGTGCGCCTGCGTGTTGGAATGCCAAGGGGTTCCACTGCGAGTGTTCATGCATGGGTGTTCATCACGGGACCGGCTATCCCGGCGGCAATTGGCACGCAGTGTCTGAGCCTTTTGCATTTCAGTGGGGGCCGTGCCAGTACGCTTGCCGACTCATCGTTGCGACGAGCAATGATTAACAGGCTCTTCTCACCGGTCGCACCCAAGGGCCGCAGACCGACAAAACAGATCCCCGACACGCTTGCCGGCGCTGGCACGGCGGCTCCACTTGCCGGATATATCGCAAAGCCCCACAAAATCAAGAGGTTCCCATACGGGAACTTTTCATTGGTGCCCCGCGCCTCGCAGGAAGCGATTCAACGTTAGGTCTTGAATTTCCAACAAGTTCCCATATGGAAACCGAAAGTTCCCATACAGCACCCTGCGGGGGGTGACGTGTCACCCTTCCACCCGGCGCGCAGCGCCGCACCGCCGCCGCGCACTACTGATACTGCCAAGTGACGATCCGCTGGCGGCGGATATGGCGGGCATGAAGGTGCCGCTGCTTATCAGCGCATCACTGGCGATAGCGGCGGGACCCCCACGCCATCCACGCCGACACACCTATTCCTCATTGGCGGGATGGCTGCGGCGAGGCACGATCAGTACCAAATATATTTTGCTGGTCCAATAGTTTCTCAATAGGGTTTGAACTTCTTCTTGCAACCATTTGCAAGTCTGAAGTGCCGCCCTCGGGACTGACCCGTCCTACACGAAGTAATCCATTGCAGCGATTACAATTGTCGCCCTGCCGCATTTGCAGATTCCAAGGGTTGCCATTCCCACATATCGTTTTTCGATTAGTTTCCCCCGCGTCAAGATAAATCCTCGGTAGCCCTGAGATCGGATGACGCTAAGTTACAGATATCATGGTGATTAACATCTCGAAACGCATACACTGGACCTACGCTTCCAGGTCGGACGGAAAGCCTCCGTTGCAGTCATTTGACAGAAAAAAAAGTTCGACTTATCAATTCGTATGCTCGGGCAATCCTCGCAAGCCTCGATCTTGAGGGGCCAAGCGGGGTGGCCTGCTGGGGGTCGTGAGGGCGGACACCGGCAGGGTGGGTGAGGTCACGGCATGGGCAGGTCCCTGGAAGGTTCTGAGCCGTATGCCAGATGGAATTGAAATACTTCTTACCAGCAAGGAAGCGTCACGGGTTCTGAAGATTCATCCGAAGGTGCTGGAACGGATGGCGAAACGGGGAGAGGTCCCGGCACTGAAGGTTGGGAAGTTCTGGCGGTATCGCGTTTCGGCTCTGGACGCCTGAATCAACTCAAGGCTACAATCAGGCAGCCAAGCGTGCCGCACGGCAACTTCATTCTGATTGGAGGAACCATGCAGGCACGATACCAGTACGGAGATTTGAGAATTCGCAAGCGGAACAAGGGGCCAGACGTTTGGCAGTTCCGCTATTTCGAGAATGGAAGGCGAAAGTCAGTGTTGGTCGGAACGGTTGAAAAGCTCCCTACGAAGGCCGATGCGGAAAGGGCTGTTGAGCATCTTCGCATTGAGGTTAACGCGCAGAATCCGCAGCAGCAATTTCACTCGGTTACGGTGGGTGGTTTAGTAGATCGCTTCGTGAAAGAGGAATTGCCGAAACAAAGGCGATTTCAAACGCAGTCTGAGTACCGCACCTATTTTGAAGCCTACATCCGGCCACGGTGGGGCGACATGTTCCTAGACCGAGTTGACCCCATGTCGGTCATGGATTGGCTTGAATCCCTGCGAGGCAAGAAGACAGAAAAGCCTCTTGCACCAAAAACCAAGGCCCACATCAGGAACGCTCTCTACTTGCTCTATCAATGGGCTTGGCGCTGGAAGTTGGTTGACCATAACCCCATTCAGCTAGTTCGGCAGAGCACCAGACGGCTCAAAATCCCGCGCGTGCTCACACCGGAACAGTTCCGGGCTTTGTTGAACAAACTGAATGACCCCTACCGGACTATGGTCTTAGTGGCTGGATGCACCGGACTGCGGGTCTGTGAAATTGTCGGGCTGAAGTGGGGCGATATCAAGTGGCAGAACCTTGCAATCGACGTTAAACGCAGTGTGGTGGCGGGCAGAGAAGATGCTACAAAAACCGAAGCATCAGAAAAGCCCGTGCCACTTGATCCAGGGCTTGCGACAGCTTTGCTCGATTGGCGCAGAAAGTCGCATTACACCGCCGAGTCAGATTATGTTTTTGCCGGGGATACCGGCAAGACCCGTTGGCAGGGAATGGTCCTCAAGGATTACATTCAGCCAGCGGCGACGAAGGCGGAAATCGGCAAGGTGGGCTGGCACACGTTTCGGCACACTTACCGCGCAAGCCTGAAACGGTGCGGTACTTCGCTGGAAGTTCAAAAAGAACTCATGCGGCACGCCAACATAAGAACAACAGCGGAGATTTATGGCCTCGACCCGGACTTGACCCCGGCGCATCGTGAGGCCAACAGCGGAGTGGTCAAGATGCTTCTGGGGGACTAGGTGGTACCATTTGGTACTTTTTCGATTTCGTGTCTTGGGGCTAAGTTCTTTGTTGTGTTGGCTCCTCGGCCAGGACTCGANNTACCATTGAGCTACCGAGGAGTATGACTACACAGATGATATCGGCATAACCGATCTGTAAGTTTATAGCACAGAGGGAAAATGGTCGTCAACTCGCGGGGCCCAAAAAGCAATCGGGCCCCGCTGTGATGCCGCCGGGCCCGGAGAAGAAAGCACGTATTGGTCAAAGGCTGAGATGACGAACCCAGTACATCGTTCGTAAAATTCTTTG
>PLWR01000592.1 GCA_003165615.1 Acidobacteriota bacterium
TTTCCGGCTGCTTGGTGTCGTGGCGCTGGTAGTCGCTCCAAATGATCTGATCGGTCGTCTGGTCTACGACCACGGACTTCACCGTGGTCGAGCCGACATCAAAACCAACAATCAAGTTCTTGGAGTTAACTTCAGGCATCTGGACGCTCCTATGGGTCGTTTCCTGGTTTCAAAATGAAATCTTAACCACAAAGGCACTGAGACACAGAGGAAAGAGGATTCGCGGATTCAACAGCCAGCTTGATACGTCATTTTCTCTGTGTCTCAGTGCCTCTGTGGTTTGTTCCTTTTCCGGTTCCTAGCCGTACGCGAAGAGACCCCTCACCCGACCTCATCCCTCGGCCACCCTCTCCCCTGGGAGAGGGAAGAACTTTCAGCGCGCGACAGCGCGCCCGGAAAGACGCTTGCCCTCTCCGAGGGGAGAGGGTGGCGGCCATGCGCCGCCGGGTGAGGGGTCTCTTCCCAAGTTTCGTTGCACGGACCTGATTTTTGGGTCCGCAGCCCTTCATACATGCATTACCCGGCGAAAGGCTTTTCCTGACACCTGGCACCTGATACCTGACACCTAGTTCTTGCTGACACCTGACACCTCGTTCTTCCTGAACACCTAACAGGCTGCGGAAAAACCTATCAAACTGTCATCCTGAGCAGCAGCGAAGGATCTCGCTTTGAGCGTTTTCAAGGCAAGGCGAGATTCTTCCTTCGCTAAGCTCAGGACCGCCTGCTGGCTCCTCAGAATGACAGTGCCTTTGAGTTTTTCCGCAATCTCCTAATCCCTAACACCTTCATTTCCCTTTTCTTTTTGCCATTTCCGCCATCATTGCCTGGAAGCGCCGCTCCGACTCTTCCTGCGTAACATCCTCAATGTGCATCCCCAGCGACCAACGATGTCCATAGGGATCCACCACCTGTCCATACCGGTCGCCCCAAAACTGGTTGGCTAGGGGCATAGTCACCTTGGCGCCGGCGGCAACCGCTTGTTCAAACAGGGCGTCAACGTTGTCCACATAAACGTGCAGGTATACCGGGCTGCCACCCAGGGTTTCGGGCTCCTTACCGCCCATTTCCGGGAATTCGTCGGCAAGCATAAAGACGTAATCACCCACCCGCAGTTGCGCGTGCATGATCTTGCCATTGGGCATGTGGTGGACGTGCAATACCTGGGCGCCGAATGCCTTCTGGTAAAACTCAACAGCCTGCGCCGCATTGCGGACGATCAGGTGCGGCGTGATGGTGTGCAAACCTTCCGGAACTGGTTTTACGTTGCCTGCCATTTTTGCAACCTCCTTCGAATAAGGAGTGGCTAGAGATTTGTGGCTAGTGGTTAGTGGCTAGTAGCGTGGACCTGGAGGTCATCGCTACGCTTCTTTAACCATAGGCCAAAACCAAAAAGCGAATTCTTCTTCCCTCGCCCCTTTGGGGGAGAGGGTGGCTCGCAACCGGCGTTTTCACCAGCCGGGGCGAGACGGGGGCCCCACGTTCTGCTTGTCGTGGGGGTGAGGGGGTATGAACTCTAGAAATTCGCACGAATCCAATTTAGGGCAATAACTTACTTGACTCATCCACCTCTCCGGTTACCGATCCTCTCTTGAGAACTGTCATCCTGAGCCCGTTTTTTGGGCGAAGGACCTCGGGATTTCACCGGAGGGGGAGCAGAGCGAACTACCGAGGTCCTTCACCCCGACCAAGGGCGTCGGGGTTCAGGATGACAGGTCCGGAAAATGTTGCCCAACCCTTTTTTGTCCTCGGTCCCTCTGCGGGATGAGTCAAGTAAGTTATTGCCCTCGCGAGCGGTCATTCAGAGATTCTCACCCAAAGACGAACTGCAATGCGTTCAAGCCAATTTGCTGGCGCTCGTCAGGTGACAATACATCCAAAGCTGCTTTCTCCTCCTCGTACGTTCCCTTGAGCCGAAACTCAAAGTAGTATCCCTCCGCCTGTAGGCGCCTCGTAATATAACTGTGATAAGGTGCGTCAGAACCCCAAATGATTGTTTTGGGATATCGATGCACCAGAGCCTGCATCACTTGCAAATGGTCGGAATAGTCACACTCAAGCCGTTCGGCCAGCCCGGGCACTATCGGGCTGTTTTCACGGACGAGTTGAACCTGAATCTTCAGCGCGGAGGTATCCACCCATACATTGGGCATGGCATCGGCCCGCTCCAGATGGCCACGGTGAAAGCCGATGCAATGCGCCAGGCAATAGCGAAGGTCCGGGTGTTTTTCCATCACTCTGAAGGTATCCTCCGCACCAGAAAACTCTTCCCCTGGGTCCGTCGTAACGTGGAACAGGATGGGCCAGTTTCGTTCCTGGGCGAATTCCAAGAAGGCTTCCCCCTCATCTAAGAGCTTCGTCACCTTTGACTGGCACGCAACCGGGACTACTTTCAAACCATAGATAGGGAACTCCTGCTCCAGCTCGCGCAGAGAGGCCAATTGTTCCTGGACCTTACGCCCGGGATCGACGGACACAAAGGGAATAAAATGACTCGCTCTCTCCGGGCAGAAGCGGAAGACATCATGCAGAAGCATCCGGTTCTCCTGAACGTAAGGAGCCGGCGAGAGGGGCCGCGCAGCAGGAATCAGCTTGCCGGTTTCGGCATAGTGCGGAATGTCAAAAAACAACTCCGGGGTAATGGGGAAAACCACCGAGCAATCCACGCCGTTGGTGCTTTGGCGATAGAAGAGGTCTTCAATGCTGCTGCAATAGGGGAATCCAGTCTCCGCGAAGGCCTTGATGTTGATGCCGGCGTGCGCATGCGCATCGAGGACTTTGCCGATCAAGTCCTGCCGCTGGATATGCTTGCTGACCATCGGTGCCTCCTACCTCCAGGGTGGGGAACCTATTAGCCCCAATACTGTTCACTTAGACTGTGCACAATGCGACCCCCTCACCCCCACCACCAGCAGAACGTGGGGCCCCCTCCGCCTTGCGGTCCCCCCTCTCCCCCAAGGGGGCGAGGGAAGAAGAATTTCCAGCTTGAGTTCTGAAACCGCTTAAGTGAACAGCGTTGGCCCTAGCAGGCTGCGGAAAAAATCAAATGTACTGTCATTCTGAGGAGCCAGCAGGCGGTCCTGAGCTCAGCGAAGGAAGAATCTCGCATTGCCGTGAAAACGCTCAGAGCGAGATCCTTCGCTGCTGCTCAGGATGACAGCATTGGGGCGTTTTTCCGCAGCCTGCAAGCCGCCTCTTCGCCCTCGGCGTATATGACAGAACCATTAAGACTTGCGAGATTCCTTCGGGATAAGGTCGCCGGGCGGACAGGGTTGAAACAAGGTGTGCAGTTCCTTCGGCAAAGGCCCCCATGCGCGCTAAACGGACATAATGGCATTTTTCAAAAAGTAAGCAATTTTGAACCGAAATTGAGAATATCTCTTGCTCATGTGATATTGATTATGTAATCATACTCTCAATCAGATGAGCGGAGACACACAATTATCCCCATGCGAAATGTCTATCGATTATCTATTGATCATTCTCCGCCATCACCCCTCACTATTGCTGCAAGGCTTGAGGTTCAGGTGTCAAAACCGAATGGGCACTTCGGTTCTTGGCCGGAGTGCCCTCCCTCCTGATTGGATCAGTCCATGCATGGAGCTATGCGCGGACAGAGTGCGACTATAATGGGCGGCACCGACCATGACCGCCACCCCCCAACCCGAGGTTCTGCGCGAACTCCAAGGCGAGATTGAATCTCTCCTGCAACGGCTGCATCATCCCACGCTGGTGGAAAACGAAGTCGTACTGATCGACCTGACCTCCGCCCAGTGGCGCCTGAGCATCGAATTCGGCAAGCTGATATTCACCGCATGGAACTCGGCAAAATCCTTCTCCCGGCGTGTGGAGGAGTTGGCCTACCGCGACCGCGACCGTTTCGGAATCTTCGTGCGCAAGCCGGGAGGCCGCGAATCCGCTACCCTGGAATTTCGCGAGTTGCGCGCCGCCCCAGTTGTGGGCCGTACTGCCGGCCGCACGGGATACCGCCAGCAACTCACTTCCCTGCTGGAACGCGATTACCGCGGGTGGAAATTCCAGCGCGTCAGCAACCGTTCTGACCGCGAGCATTCTTTTTCCGCCTGGTACACGCGCGGACTGGCGACGCAAGGCCGCTCCGCCTGGGCGTTTCTGGGATTAAGCGAAGAGGAAGCGACCGCCGCAGCGGATGGCGTGCTGGCCTTCGGCCTCATCTGGTTGGACTGGTTGCGCAGCCAGGCAGACCGCGTGGCGATTACGCAATTGAAGCTGTTTCTGCCGCCCGCCGCCATCAGCGTAATTGCCCATCGAGCGGCGTATCTCAATGCCCGCGCCCTGAACGTGGAGATTTATGAATGGCGCGCGGGCCAGCCCTCTGCCACCCCGGTTGACCGGAAGGATTACGGCAACGTTGAGACCCGGCTTGCGCCCCGACGCCAGGCCGAGTTGTTGAAGGAGAACCACTCGAGCCTTCTGCACGGCCTATTGGGCGGCCTGAGCGCGGGAATCGAAATCGTCCCTGACTCCACGGCGACCAACACCTCGCTCCGCATCGCGGGATTGGAGGTGGCTCGCATCGAGGGCCAACTGGCGCCACGCATCTATTTCGGCCTGGAGGGCAGCTTTCGCCGGCTGGATGAATCGTGCCACGATGAGTTCCGAGCCTTTCTCCGCGAGGTGAGAAGGATTCGCTGCGCGGACAGCCCCCACCCTCAGCACGAATTCTACCGGCTACAGTCGGAGCGATGGCTGGAGAGCATGCTCTACAAGGATATTACCCGCCTTGATCCGGCGCTTTCACCCGATCATGTGTATCCGCAGGTTCCAGCGTTTTCGGGGAGCGATCGAGGGGTCATTGACCTTCTCACCACGACGCGCCGGGGACGGCTGGCGGTGGTGGAACTCAAGGTCCACGAAGAAATCAACCTCCCCCTTCAGGGGCTGGATTACTGGCTGCGAGTGAATTGGCTCGAGAGCCGCAATCAGTTTCAAGAATTCGGGTACTTTCAGGGGTGCGAGCTTTCGCCTGCGCCTCCCCTGCTGTACCTGGTATCACCCGCCTTCCGCTTTCATTCCACCACGGAGAAACTCCTGCGCTACTTTGATCGTAAGATCGAAGTTATTCTCATTGGAATAAACGATTCCTGGCGCAAAGATATTCAGGTCCTCTTTCGCCACCAAAATGCCGGAGCCCCTTCCGCCTGATATTTTGCTCGCGAGGCAAGCTGAGTGCGGCCTGGGGAGTGCTGCCATTTGCGAGACACGGGCGCTCCGAAGTGCGGTCTCGAAAGTGACCCTATTCCCAATCACCCCAACACCGCCGCCGGGCGCGGGGTTTTCGGGCTCAAAATTGAACGCACCCCATTGTTTTCGCCTTTTTTCGTCTTTTTTCTAAATTTCCTCGCGTAATGCGCGGAATCTGGTATAGGATTTAACTGTTCTCGCCTTCTTTGGTCGACAAAGGACTTAGTTATGCGGGTAAGGTTCTGGGGGGTGCGCGGTTCCACTCCCACTCCGCAACCCGAGAATTTACGGTACGGGGGGAACACCCCCTGCTTGGAATTCCGTTCGGACGCGGGCTTCCTGCTCATCGTCGATTGCGGTAGTGGGATGAGAATGCTGGGGAAGTCGCTGATGAAGGAGTTTGCGGGCCGCCCCATTTCTGCCAACATCCTGATCTCGCATTTTCACTGGGACCACATCCAGGGATTACCCTTCTTTGTTCCGCTCTATAACGAGGCTAATGAGTTTCACATCTACTCCTACCGACCTCATGAATCCCCTCTGGAGGCGACCCTGGGGGGGCAGATGTCCAACCCCTACTTTCCCGTCGATATGACCGCCATGCGCGCGAAGCGTAGCTACACGGAGGTTTCCACCGAGGCTTTTCAGTTGGACGACTTTCACATCCAGCCCGCCCGCCTGAACCATCCCCAGGGGTGCCTGTGCTACCGCATCGAGAACAACGGAAAATCGGTGGTTTTCGCCACCGACAACGAGCCGGGCAATCCCGCAAGTGATCGCGCCCTGCGCGAGATCAGCCGCGGGGCCGACATCCTGATCTACGATTCACAGTACGAGCGCTCCCAACTCGATCGGGAAAAGAAGGGCTGGGGTCACAGTAGCTGGGAGGAAGGCGTGAATATTTGCGTGGAAAGCGGGGTCAAAGAGTTGATCCTTTTCCACCATGACCCCGACAGCGACGATCGCGCCATCGATGCCTTGCAGGAACGCGCCCGGGCCCGCTTCCCCAATACCCGCGCGGCATTTGAAGTGATGGATATTACTCTGTAGAATTTCCTGGGGCCCGTCCTGCCTGTTGATTCCTGGCCAGACACTTTCAAAACAACCGATCCGAATCGAGTAACAATGTCACCGGCCCGTCATTGACCAGTTCCACGTCCATCATGGCGCGGAACCGGCCCGTTTCCGTGGCGATCCCCCGTTTGCGCAATGATTCAACGAAGCCTTCGTACAAGAGCAGAGCCTGGTCGGGTCCGGCGGCCTGGTCGTAGCTTGGGCGGCGGCCTTTTCGGCAATCGCCGTAGAGGGTGAATTGCGACACACAGAGAACTTGCCCCCCGGACTCAAGCAGTGATCGATTCATTTTCCCCTGGCCATCATCAAAGACCCGCAAATTCGCGATCTTCTCCGCCAAGGCCTCGCCGGATGCTTCCGTGTCATCCTTCCCCACCCCCAGCAGTACGACGAAGCCGAAGTCAATCCGGCCCACGACTTCTTCACCTACGCGAACTTCCGCACGCTTCACCCGTTGCACCACCGCTCGCATCGCTGTGCAGGCCCTCCTTGTGGGTTCAGGACATCGAGGACTGTCCTTGATGGGTTAAGTCTACCCTGAATCCGAAACGAAAAAACCGGCTGATTCTCCACCTCGGGCACCCAACCTAAAGTACTATTCCCACATCTCGCCCCCGCAAGCCAGCTATGCTAGACTATGGGCGGTTTGCAAGGGGTTTATTTCGTACACAGGGTCGGCCCGGTGGCGGCTTTCTAATGCAAACCCGCTAAAGCATTCCACGAGGTGCACGATGGGTAAAACGACCAGTTCACTTCCGTTGCGCCGTAGCGCACGTGTAAATATTGGGTGCCCGGTGAGAATTTCAGGCAAGCTGGCCAACCACGTGCCGTTTGCCGAGAACGCCCACATTGTGACGCTTAGCAAATTCGGCGCGAAGTTGAGGACGCGAATTCCGCTGAAGGTGGGAATGCAGGTGAAACTCGAGCCCTTGCTTGGCGCTAATTCCGGAGTCTTCAAAGTTGTTTGGGTTGGCCGGGAGGGCACACCGCGCGCCGGTGAGGTGGGAGTTGAATACGCCAAGGAGGTTACCAGCATCCTGGGAATCAACTTCCCCGAGCAGACCCTGCCACTAAAATAACCGGACCAATGGCTCAGGTCGCGGTAGAATATGTGGGTCCATCAGGGGAGGATATCGTCCATGGTTATACGCCGTTTCACCGTCCTGGTCGCCCTTCTGTTTTGCACGTTTCCATTTTGCCGCATCGCCCTCGGCTCTCTCCCCGGGGTTGCACCCGCTTCCGCAGCCCAAGACAGTGATTTTACGATGGAAGGTAAAATCACCGATAAGTCTGCGGGCAAGCTAACGGTCAGCAGCGGTGACAACATAATCTTCCACATCCTTTACAACGACAAAACGCAAATCAAGAAAAAGGACGGCAGCGTGGGCACCGCCCAGGATCTGCATATTGGGGTGACGATATCTGTGGCGGGTGATCTGGCTGAGAGTGGAGAGATCACCGCCAGGAAGATTGCCATCGAAGCAGAAGGCTCGGATAAGCAGTGACGAGTGAAGAGTGACGAGTGACCAGCCCGGAGCCCGCCGGGGGCCTTCCGGCCGCTTGTTGATCTCAGCGCGTTACGCTGGTTTTTTCTTCGTATGACGTCAGCGTCCGGTCAAGGCCGTGCAGCAGCTCGTGCCGCAGGCGCTTGATCTTCCGCGTCAACCCGGGAATGGTGAGCGATATAAACAGCAGGCGTGCCTGGGGCCGGATCAACCCCACGTATCTCCACAGGTAAGCACCAGAAACAGGTAATGTAGGCGCATAATACCCCGCCACGGCTCTCCCCCGCCAGTGCGCCACCAAAAGAACCTGGAGGGCATAGAACCCCAGGATCACTGCGCCGCGAATCGCCCATTCCGTGGTGCGGGATCGAGAACTGTTGCGCCTGAACGACCCTGCCAGGAAGAGCACCAATACGATTGCCCCTTGATTCAGCAACCCATAAAGGGCAATCGGCAAGCCCAGGAGCGTCTCAAACCAAAGGAGGATTCGCCGCCATCCTGAGCCCAGCGGAGAATCCGCATTCTGGACTACCAGTTCCCGCAGTGCGCATTGCTTTTGCAGGCAGCGGTAATCATCCAGGGATTTGCGCACGGTGACCAGCCGTGCGGGATTCATGTAATTCGTCTGCTTCACCCACTCCGTCACCAACCGGCTCAGCCCGAAGCCCTCGGTGTCTTGTTTCCAATCCGGGCGAGATGCCCAGTCCTCCTGCAAACCGGTTCGCAAAACCTCTTCCAGATCCGTGAGGAAATACTCCAGGTCCGCAGGCCGTAGCTGGAAGGCGTTTTCTTGAAACCGCGACTCGATTGCCGTGACCAAGGCCGGCGTTATGGCATCCTGTGCGAGCGCCGGAGGCCGGCCTTCCGGGCGAGCCATTACCGAGTCAACATAGATCAGGATTTCGCGCGATGGGGCCGATGATTCCGGCAGGAAAAGGTGGACGGGAAGCACCGCGACCTTACGCCCTACGTGTTGAGCTTCCGCGCGTCCAACCAGCAGCGCGGCAGTGGAGGCCAGCGTGCCAGGCGCACTCTGCCCCGCCGCATTTTGATCAGCGAAGACCACCAGCGCCCCACCGCTTGCCAGAACGTCTACAGCTTCCCGCAGGGTCGCCTCCGAAGCCGGCCTTTCGCCCTCATAAAGGATGAAGCCCATGTGACGAGCAAAGAATTTGGCGAGGGGGCCAGGGGCGAGACTTTTCGGCAGCAGACAACGAACGGGGCGCTCAATCGCCATCGACAGGACCAGCGCGTGCAAGAAGCCCGCCCGGTGACTGACCGCAAACAAGGCTGGACCTTCCGCGGTTACGTCGCCGGCGTGCAGCAGGCGGATTTTTCGCCGTGTGAGCGCGAACCACCCACGGGTGAGCCCGCAGCAAAACCCGTGGCGGGGTGGAATTCCTGGACCTTTCTCCATGGGTGAATTCAACCTCTTCGCCGCCCGGAACGCCTGCGGTGGTGGGTTTCTGGCGCTGCGGGCATGGCATCGCTCTCCCAACCCTGCACCGTTCCGACCGCGCGTGTAATGGTATCAAACAGCCCGTATACCTTTTGGAATTTCTGCCCCTGATCATCCATCAGCCGGAGGCGGAAGTGGGGAACACCATTGACCTCCGCCACGCGAATGGGGAAGTAGCCGTTCAAATTACTCTCCACATAGGCGGTAACGTATTTGTGGTTCTTGATCCACCAGGTAAAAACTCGAATGTGAGAAAAGTCTGCTTCCTGGGTGCCCACGCGGTCGGCGGTGAGATACTCCGGCACAGGCTGGCCCTCGTCGTCGACCGTTTTGATGACGACCCAGGCAACCAGGTTCGAGCCCTGAGCATACGGGGCAAGCTTCTCAGGGATGTCCAAAGCCACGAATCGTCCCATCACCCAACCGGCGTTAGTGTCGGCGCGGATCAGATACCACGCATCGCGCACCTTGGCCGCATTAGGCTGGCCTTCGAGCGCCGGCCGGTCCACCAGCCGGCGGCCGAAAATCTGCACCTTCAAGTTTTCCTGCAACTGGGCAAGCTGGGTGGCGTCCCGGGCGGGTTCAAGGCGCAGGTTCACGATGCCGCTGGTGTGGCCTTCCGCCTGTGCGGGAGTTTGGAGCAAATCGCGAAACAGTTTTTGGCCGCTTTCGTAAGTTTGGGAATCGAGCAGGTCCTTGTTCTCCACCCAACCTGTCAAGTTGTCGGGCGTTCGGATTTGCGCCCAATTGCGAGTCCGTTTGGTGATCTCAATGCGTTCACCACTTTTTAGGGAGCCCACGACAATCCGTACTTCGGCGGGAGTATCGACCACCTGGATGCTGGGTGGCAGCACGTAGCCGGCTTCAACAGGGAGAGTCTGCGCGGGCCTATATACAAAGTAGTAATAGGCTGATCCCACGGCGGCCAACAATAATAGTAGAATGAGTTTTCTAATGGCCGTACCTCATTAATGGGCACATCCTGATGATGACTCGAACGCCGCCTTCATTCTACACTATGTATAGCCATCAGCAATCAGCCCTCAGCTTTCAGAGTGCTGGTGTTATTGGGAAGGGGAATCCCCACGCGAACTACCGGTCATTCCCGCGAAGGCGGGAATCCAGTTTGTCGGCGGCGCGTTTCCAATGGCTTGCGGAGTGGATTCCCGCCTTCGCGGGAATGACGGTACAGGGGAGCTCCCGTGCCTCACTATGACACCACGACCGCATCCAGCCAGGGCTAGGGCTGACGGCTGAAAGCTGATTGCAGCGAGCTTAATTTCTCCGAGGTGAATTACGAAAATCGATCGCACATTTATTTCCGGTCCGGATGGACCGCTGGAAGCGCTGATGGAATGGAACCCGCAGGTTACGGCGCGCCACGTGGCGCTGGTTTGCCATCCGCACCCTCTGT
>PLWR01000675.1 GCA_003165615.1 Acidobacteriota bacterium
GGCCGCAGCATCGCGGCCCCGTCGTCGAAAAGGTGTCCTGAAACATGTGCTTGCTGCCCGACTATTTCGGCGCAATTCCAGCTCCGTCTACAGGGGCAATGGAATTGCCCGGATTTCCCTCATCGCCCCGCTCGCGCTCGGTCAGATAAACGCCTGCCAGGATCAGGGCGCCACCGATCAGCACCTTGGACGTCAGCCGTTCCGAAAGGATCCAGATGCCCAGGCCGCTGGCAATGACTGGCTGCAAATAGTTAAAGGCGGCGGCGCGAGATGCTGCCAGCTCCGTCATCACGTAGGCGAAAAGCAGATAGGAAATCACTGATCCGAATACAATTATAAACGCCAGTCCCCACCACGCTACCGGCCTGACTGCGGCCCAATTCGTAACCGCAACCTCCCGGGCGCAGAAGGGGAACATCATGATTGCCCCCAGAACAAAAGTGAGAGTGTTCAGGGTAAGCGCGTCAAAGCTGTTTGCGACTTCCTTTACCAGGATTATGTAGATGGCAAAGACTAGCGTGCTCGCCAGCAGGATAAGGTCTCCGACCCAATGCCCGGCGGTTCCCTGCCCCGCCTTGTCGGCGGTCAGGACGCCGACGCCGGCAAATGCAATCATCATTCCTGCGAATTTCCAAGCCGTCAGCGCCTCCAACCGAATCACCACCGCAATCACCAGAACCATCACCGGCCCCAGGGCGATAATCAGGCCCGTGTGCGCCACAGTGCTCCGCGCCATTCCGCCGATAAAGGTGAGCTGGTTTATGGCAACCCCCGTTGCCGCCATCGCCATCAGGAAGATCCACTTTCGCCGCGACAATGGCAGGCGGCGCATTCGGCCGCTGACCAGAAAGCAGATGGCGTAAATTACCGCTGCGCCCAGTACACGCAATTGCGCCAGCGCCAGGGGAGCGAATCCTTTCAAGGCTTCCTTGCCGGCAATAATATTGCTGGACCAGCAGAAGATCACCAGAAACATCAGGAAGTGCATGCGGCCGTGGCCTGCGCGGGTGGCGGGCTTCGATGTGGGAATCGGCGCGGCGCTATTCAAACGACTCCTTCCGCACCGTCAGCTTTTCGATCCGTCGATGATTAGGGGTGTAACCCAACCCCGCCGTCTGGGGAACATGAATCGTTCCCTGCGCGCTCACCGTAACCTGGGGGTCAATGATGTCCTCGGCCCAATAGCGTTTGCTGGCGGAAACATCGCCGGGCAACGTGAATCCTGGCAGCGTGGACATGGCGATGTTATGGGCGCGGCCGATGCCGGACTCCAACATGCCGCCGCACCATACCGGGACGTTGCGGGCGCGGCAAACCTCATGCACCCGCTTCGCCTCCGTAAATCCGCCCACCCGGCCCAGCTTGATGTTAATGATTTTGCCCGCGCCGATCTGGAGAGCCTTGCGCGCGTCGTCAGCATTGTGGATGGATTCATCCAGGCAAATGGGCGTGGAGATTTCCTTTTGCAGCTTGGCGTGGTCGAGCAAGTCATCCCATCCCAGCGGCTGCTCAATCATCATCAAGTAGAAACGGTCAAACTCTTTCAGGTGCGCGAGGTCAGCCAGGGAGTAAGCGCTGTTGGCGTCGGCCATCAGCAGGAGGCGCGGAAAACGGGTGCGAATCGCCTCAAGAACATTGAGATCCCAACCCGGCTTGACCTTCACCTTGATGCGTTGATACCCGGTCGCCACTTCGCGCCCAACCTTTTCCAGCAACTCCTCCTCCGAGGTCTGAATACCGATGGAAACCCCACAGGGAATTTCTGTAAGTGTCCCACCCACCAATTTCGCCAGGGGCAGGTCTTGCTGTTGAGCGGCAATATCCCAAAGGGCGTTTTCCAGTGCCGCCTTGGCCATGTTGTGCCCGCGAATCGGGCGAAAGCGGGCGGCGACATCACCGGGCGCCACCCAATCTTTGCCCAGCGTCCAGGGAATCAGATAATCGCGCAAAATGTGCCAGGCAGTCTCAGGCGTTTCGTAACTGTAAAAGGGCTCTTCGCCAGCGGTTACTTCGCCCCAACCGGTCAGGCCCTCGGCGTCGACTTGCACCAAAACAATTCGACGAGTCGTGGTACGGCCAAAGCTCGTCTCAAAAGGATGCACGAGCGGCATTTGCAATTCGCGAAGTTCGATGCGGTCAATTTTCATGGGAATCAATTTTATAAAGGCGAATAACTCTCTAGCGCTGTCATTCTGAGCCCGCTCTTAGGGCAAAGCACCCCTCTAGTTTACTCTTTTCATCGCCCCCAAAACTGCCGAGGTCCTTCGCCCAAAAATCGGGCTCAGGATGACAGTAATGGGGATAGGTTTTCGATCTTCGAGTTTCTGCATATCTTGGGCAGCCGAAAGGCTGTCAATGCTTTGGATGCCAGCATTGGAAGGTAGTTCCGTAATCTCTAGCCCCCCTCGCGCGCCTTGATCTCACCCCAAACCGCTTCCATTTCCTCCAGCGAACATTCCTTCAGCGCGTTGCCCCGTTTCAGGATTTCCTGCTCCATGGCCTGGAAACGCCGCTGAAATTTCTGATTGGCCCGGCGCAAGCAACTTTCCGGGTCGAAGTGGAGAAAGCGTGAAAGATTGGCCACCGCGAAAAGCAAATCGCCCACTTCCTCCTCCACCCTCGCTGCCGGGCCTGCGCCCGCCGAAGGGGTCGCCGGGGATCCTAGACTGTCTATGCTTCGGCCCGCAGGCGGGCTGGACGGCTGCGCGGCCAACTCCTGCCGCAACTCGTGGATCTCCTCTTCGATCTTCTCCAGCAGGTCGCCCACCTTTGCCCACTCGAACCCCACCTCCGCCGCGCGCGTGCCCAGTTCCTGAGCCACCAGCGTGGACGGCAGCGAGGGCAGGATTCCATCCAGCACCGAATTCCTGGCGCGCTTGCCAGCGGCGGCGCGCTCCTGCTCTTTCACCGCCATCCAACTTTGAAGCGCTTCGCCGGCGTTTGCCGCTTGCGCCTCGCCGAACACGTGGGGATGCCGCCGAATCAGCTTGGCATGCACGTGCTCCACCACGTCATCGATGGAGAAGCGCCCTTCCTCCTCGGCCATGCGGGAATAGAACACGACCAGAAAAAGCAAATCTCCGAGTTCATCCTCCAGACCGTTAAAATCCCGCGCGGTCGCAGCGTCTACGACCTCATAGGCTTCTTCCAGCAGCAGGCCTTTCAATGTGTCATAGTCCTGCGCGCGGTCCCATGGGCATCCTTCGGGGCCGCGCAGGTGTACCGTCAGCTCGATCAACTTGCTAAGATTTTCTCCAGCCAGGTTGGTTCTCGATTCTCCCGCTCGATATGAGCGGCGCCAGATTAGGTCAATGCAGTAATCTATCAAGCCGGCCCGAGTATTCGCAAGAGCGGGTGTGGCTACTACCATTGTTTGACGGGTGCCGGCCATAGGGCCACGCCAAAGCGCAAGGCTCTCCATATCGACCCGGCACAAGAGCTTGCGGAAAAACTCATTG
>PLWR01000736.1 GCA_003165615.1 Acidobacteriota bacterium
TGAAACGCACCACAATGTCGCGGCGGCGCGCCAGGCGCGCGAAGTCCACCATCTCATCGTCGTTAAAGCCGCGCACCAGAACGATGTTCACCTTCACCGGGCGCAAACCCGCTTCCAGCGCGGCGTCAATGCCCGCCATCACTTTTTCGTAGGAGCGCGGCGTCCGCGTAATTCTGGTGAACTTTTCCGGGTTGGTTGAATCCAGGCTGACGGTGACTCGTGGAGCCCCCGCCGCGGCAAGATCCCGAGCCATCTCCGGCAGCAGGTACCCGTTGGTGGTCAGAGCCACATCCTCCAGACCATCAATATCGCGGAGACGCGCGATGAAATCCACCACGCCCTCACGCAGCAGAGGTTCACCGCCGGTCACCCGAATCTTGCGAATCCCCAATCCCACCAGGACGCGGCTGAGACGCAGGAATTCCTCCCAGGTCAGCAGGTCGCGATGCGGAAAATAGTTCTTCGCATCGGCAGACTTGCAGTAAACGCAACTGAAGTTGCAGCGGTCCGTCACCGAAATGCGCAGGTCGTGAATTTCGCGCCCGAGTTTGTCGTGCAGCATAGTTCCGCTACACCCCATGGCAAGCAGCCCGCCCTGGCAGTCAGCCGGGTGAATAGTTTCACTGTCCTGCCACTCGCCCTGAAAACAAAAGCCCGCAAAAGACCATCCTCATCGTAACGTGATTCGACGCACTCAGGCAAGCACGGTCGCTGGGATTCACAAAACGCTGCGAGTAACGCCCGCAATGGAAGCGGGAGTTTCTGACCCTGGCTGGAATATCGAGGAAATCGCAGAGCTATTGCCAGAGCCGACAGTTAGTCCACGGGGTCCATATAAAAGGAGAATTCAAACTGACGCCTTGCGTTCAGCAACGCTCAGGTATACGCTCTCCGTAGGCTTGTAGGAGTACCCAAGGAAGGAAGATCGCCATGGCAGAAGAAAAGGAAAAACCAATTGATAAAGACCAGCAACTCCCACCTCAGCCCCCTCCATCCAAACAGTACCATAAGGGACTTTCGGCAACGATGTACGAAAAAATAGGCTGGTTCAGCCATCACTTTGTGGAGAAAATTGTAGCGAGATATAAATCATAACCACACCATTTGATACTCGAAGGTCCTGATATCGTAATGCCACCAATGCAAGCGCCTATGAGTGGCCTCTGGTGCGCCATCAACACAAATTTCAGGCACTATCAAAATTAAAACTGAGACACTAGCCACTTGTCGGGAGTGGATCAGTCCGAAGTGGCGGCGCGTTTACACCAGGCATGTCCCCATGAGGAATTGGCGGCACCAGATTGATAGGTTAAGTCCTTTTTGTCCGATTTCACCCTTCTCCGGGCGGCGGGAAGGTCTCGGCGAAAGGGGTCATCTGTCCAAATGAGCTGATTGAGTTGCAAGGGTGCAGAGAATCAAGCCCGAGGCCGGAAAAGCGACATTTTGACGCCATGCCCAGCTCCGGGCAGGAACCAGCAACCTCGGGCATTTGTGGAATATCCACAACGCGGACGGTACGGAACACCTAATTTGGGCAATCTTGGAATTAACTCACCAACACGCCCAAGTTGCGGCGAAAAGTGGCCACTACACGAAATCGCGGCCGATCAGGCGCTCAATGCGCTTGCGGATGGGCGGGTGAGTGGAAAACAGGCTGGAAAAAATCTCACCGGTGGTGAGCGGCTGAAGGATGTACAGGTGCGCCATCGAGGGCGCGACCTGCATGGGGATGCGCTTTGACCACTTGTCGATCTTGTCGAGGGCGCGGGCCAGGCCCTGGGGATTGCCGGTGATGCGCGCGCCGGTGGCGTCGGCTTCATATTCGCGCGAGCGCGAAATGGCAAGCTGGATGACCGTGGCCGCCAGCGGCGCCAGAATCATCATGGCAAGCATGGACAGCGCGCCGCCCCGCCGACTGCCGCCTCGGCCGCCCCCACCCCCCAACCCCCCAAACATTTCCGCGTACATGATCATGCGCGCGACCATGGTAATGGCGCCGGCCAGGGTGGCCACCACGGCGCTGGTGAGGATGTCGCGATTCTTCACGTGCCCGAGCTCGTGGGCCAGCACGCCTTCGATTTCCTCGTCGTCGCAAATGTCCAGAATGCCGCGCGTCACCGCCACCGCCGCGTGGTGGGGATTGCGTCCTGTGGCAAATGCATTCGGTGAATCGGTGGGAATAAGATAGATCTTGGGAACCGGGATGTTGGCCTTGGCGGCCAGGCGCTCGACAATCTGGTAAATGCGCGGGCCGTCCGCGCGCGAAATCGGCTGGGCGCCCGAGGAGGCCAGCGCGATCTTGTCCGAGAAGAAATAACTGACCAGGTTCATCACGGCAGCCAGCACCAGGGCAAAGATCAACCCGTTCCGGCCGCCCCACCACTCGCCGATTCCCAACACCAGCCCGGTCATGGCCGCGAGCAAAATGGTTGTTTTGAGATTATTCCACATGGTCAATGCTTCCCTTCGGCCTTCCACCTAATTAGATGCGGATTGAAGCGTGCAGGTCACTTCCAATGCGGTAGAAGTGTAACGCGGACCTCCGCCTTTGAGTCGCTACACCCTCCGTACCGATTCACTCGCGCGGCACAGTTGACGAGGGGCCGGCAAGCCGCACCCCTACAACTCCCCGAACAAAACCATGCGCATCGAAAGGCTGAAGTACTCGAAGCCTTCGTAGGGATAACTCACCGCGTCGTGTTGACTGGTGCTTCCCATGCAGTAAAGCAGCGGGACGTAATGCTCAAGCGTGGGATGGGCGAGCGCCGCCAGGGGCTTACCCCAATGCTCGGGCGTGGCCAGTGAGGCGAGGTCACGGGCTTCAATCGCCTTCTTTACCTGCGAGTCGAATTCAACGGTCCAGGGATAAGGCGGCGCGTCCTTCTCGCCCTCCAGGCGGCGCAGATTGTGCACGATGTTGCCGCTACCCAGAATCAGCACGCCGCGGTCACGCAGCCCGGCAAGCTCGCCACCCAGCTCGACGTGGCGCCCCAGGCTGCGGCCTTCGTCAAGGCTGATCTGAAACACCGGCACATCGGCTTGGGGGTAGAGATGCAGCAGAACGCTCCACGCGCCGTGATCGAACCCCCACGTCTCATCCGGCCGGATTTGCAACTCGCGGGCCACGCGTTCGGCCTCCGTGGGCGCTCCCGGCGCGGGGTACTCCACTGCATAGAGCGGCGCGGGAAAACCGTAAAAGTCATGAATGGTGCGCGGCTCGGCCACGGCCAGAACCTCGGAGCCGCGCGTCACCCAATGCGCTGAGACCACGCACACGGCCTTCGGACGCGGCAGCCGCTGGGAGAGCCCCGCCAGCGACTCAGTAAACCGGTTCCGCTCAATGGCAT
>PLWR01000209.1 GCA_003165615.1 Acidobacteriota bacterium
CGCGCAGCAGGTCCGTCTGGGCAATAGGCAGGTTGTACCGCGCCACGGCAATGTCCAAGTTGTTTTCCAGGGCCAGCGCGATGGTGTCATCGAGTGCCAGCATCAGTTTGCCGTCGACAATCAGATTTTGAAGCCGCCGTGAGTTGTCCAGACGCGGTTCGGGAACGAAGGGGGTGGTGTAGGGATAAAGAACATTGGGAAAGCTGTGGCCGTTCGAGTAGTCGAAGGGGGTCGCTTCACCACGTGGTAGCGGCGGTCTGTCGCTGCCGTCCGAGACCCCTTGGACCTCCTGGCAGGTGGCCAGCCCGGGGAAAAATAGGCTCAGAAAAATAGCCGTCATTAGCAACCGCCGAAATTGCCTTCTTGTCACCATGCTCGCTTCACCGTTTGGTTTCACGTGTCAGGTTCTGGGTGCCAGGTTCTCTGTACTCGGTGTTGGACTTTGGGCTTTCTAAGTCCCTAGCCCCTGACACCTGGTACCCATCCCTGTCACCTGTCACCTGTAACCTGTTACCTATTCGTGCCTCAGCGCCACCATGGGATCGACCTTGGTTGCCCGGCGGGCGGGGATGTAGCTGGCCAGCAGTGCCACGGCAAGCAATAGCAATACGACCGCAACAAATGTCAGCGGGTCCGTGGGCCGAACTTCATAGAGGTAGGCCGCCAGGAGTCGCGTCAATGCAAGTGCACTGGCAACGCCGGTGGTGATTCCGATGAGCAGCCATTTGGCATTTTGGCCGGCGACCAACCACATGATTTGTTGCCCTCTGGCGCCGAGGGCCATGCAAATGCCAATTTCATGCGTCCGTTGCCGCACCCCATAGGAAACCACGCCGTAGATCCCAACGCCCGCCAGCACCAGGGCGATCAGCGCGAACACCCCGATCAATTGCATCACAAACCGCCTCCCCGCCGCTTCGGTGGAAACCAGTTCATCCATGGTCTTAATATCGGTGACCGGCTGGTCGGGGTCCACGCGCCAGATCTCTTTTTTGACTCCAGGGATCAGAAAGGAAGGTTCGGAGGTAGTCCGCAGAACCATGGCCATCTCATCTGATGGCCATTGAGTGTAGGGCATGAACAGTTCAGTTTCGGGCGGTGCGTCCAGCCCCAGTTGCCGGACGTCGCCCACGATTCCAACGATCGTCAGTTCCTGCGGTTTGAAATCGACGCTGGACCCTTTTGAGGTAGACACCACACTGCCTCGGTAAACTCTTATGGTTTTACCAACCGGATCGTCGTTCGGCCAGTACTTCTGGGCCATGCTGCGGTTGACCACACCGACCAGGGGCGAGCGCGCGGAATCGGCAGTCCGAATCTCCCGCCCATTCAGCAGTGGTATCCCCATGGTGCGGAAGTAGTTGGGACTCACGGCATGATAGGCTGCCACGCCTTGCCCCGGGTGGGCCCCCAGAATCTCGAAGCCGTTCCGATTGTGGGACCTCGTCAAAGGTAAGTCCACGATCGCGCCCACGGAAAGCACAGACGGCAGGGTTTCGAACCGTTGCAGCACCTGTTCAAAGAAGGCCGCCTGGTTCTCCCCAGAAGCGTACTTCGCGCCCGCCAGATTAACGTCCATGGTCAGTAACCGTTCCGTCCGGAACCCGACGTCGGTTTCCAGCAGGCGGAGCAGGCTTTTCATCATCAGGCCGGCACCTGCCAGCAAGATGAAGGACAACGCCACTTCCAGCGCTATCAGGGCGCCGCGAATCCGGCCGGTGCGAACGCTCGCCCCGGCGCTTCGCGCGAGCTTGGTGGTTCTCCAGGCTGGCAACAATCCGGACAGAACGCAGCACAGCACAGACAGAAGCGCGGTGAAAATCAATACCGTGGAGTTGAGCTCGAAGCCGGCATCATGAACGCGCGTGAAGAAGGAGGTGTGTTGGGGCACGGCGGACCCCAGCAGCGGGAATATCCAATATGCCAGTTCAACCCCCAGAGCACCCCCCATGCCCGCAAGCAACAGGCTTTCAGTTAGCAACTGCCGCACAATGCGTGAGCGCGTCGCACCCACAGCGGTTCGGATGGCGATCTCGCGCCCTCGCGTGGCGCCTTGGGAAAGCAGCAGGTTGGCCACATTGGTGCATGCGATGAGCAGCACGAAAGCCACGGCCCCGAGCAAAAGCCACACCGTCCGGCGCACATCGGAAACGACGTATTGGCCAAGCTGGCCAAGGACGATTCCTTGGTCGCGGTTAGTCTGGGGATAGGCTTGCGCGAGGCGGGCGGCGATTCCGTTCATCTCCGCCCTCGCTTGCTGCTCGGATGTGCCGGTGGCAAGGCGTCCGATCACCCGCAACCAGTAGCTCCCACGCTGGGGGTTCGGAATGACTGGCACGAAAACCTCAGGGGCGGCTTCCCACCGGTGCGGTGGAAATTGGAAATGCGGAGGCAAGACCCCCAGCACCGTGTACGCCATGCCCTCCAAATGGATAGGCTTGCCAACAATCCCGGCATCACCGCCGAACCGCCTGCGCCACAACTCGTAGGTCAACAGGACGACGTGTGGGTCATCAGTGGGGCTAAATTCACGGCCCAACAACGGGGGAATTCCCAACAGGGCAAAGAGCCCCGGCGTGCTATATAAGCCATGCAAACGTTCGGGCTCTGGCGTCCCGGTCAGGTTGAAAGATCCTTCGCGGTACCCAGCCATGGCCTCAAGTGCGTGGCTCTGTTCATGCCAGTCCTGAAAATTGGGGTACGACGACGCGACCATGGCCTTCTGAGGGCTCTTCTCATATGGGAAAAACATATACAACCGGTCTGGGTGTGAATAAGGGAGCGGGTGCAACAAGACCGCGTCAAGGAGGCTGAACACGGCCACATTTCCGCCGATACCGAGCGCGAGCGTGAGAACCGCCACGACCGTGAAGCCGGGGTTCTTCGCAAGCATCCGCAAACCGAAGCGAAGGTCCTGAAGCAGAGTGTCGATGAAGCGCACGCCCCAAGCGTCGCGGCATTCTTCCTTGACCTGTTCGATGCCGCCGAAGCTGCGCAAGGCCGCGTAGCGAGCCTCTTTCGGGTTCATCCCTGCCGCGATGTTCTGCTCGGTCTGCTTTTCGAGATGGAACGCCAGCTCATCGGAGAGTTCCTGGTCGAGTTCCTCTTTCCGGGAAAGCGCGCGCAGACGACGGAGAAGTTTCATAATGGGATCCATCACTATTTACCTTCAATGAGGCGCCGGTATCGTCGTCGGCGCGATCGTGCTCTAACCGCTACCACTTGTCTCAACGCTTCCGACTCAGGGCCCTCGGCGACTGGCCGGCGTAAACACTGAAGCTCAAGAATCGTCTTTTGACCGCCACGGATGGTGTATGATGTACACCATGAGACGAACTCAACTTTATATCGACGATGACCTTTGGGGAACCCTCCGCATCCGCTCGAAGCAGGCGGGTACTTCCGTCTCCAATCTGGTTCGCCAGGCGGTGCGAGAGAAGTACTCGACCGGGCTTGCCAGCCGCGAGCAGGCCATGCGGGCTTTTGCCGGAATCTGGAAGGGCCGGACCGACCTTGCTGATCCCGAGGCCTACCTGCGTGCACTGCGCAAGGGCTCACGGCTGAAGAGGTTGCGATGAAAGCCATCCTGATCGATTCAGACATTCTCATCGACGTGGCGCGTGGACGGGATGCGCGCCTGCTGGCCCGGTGGACCGAATTGAGCGGAAGTGATGCGGTCATTGCCTGCTCACCCGTAACGGTGGCGGAGATGTGGCATGGCGCGCGGCCTGGTGAATACCAGGCGCTCGACGCGCTGTTCCGCGCCCTGATGTGCGTACCCATCGGCCCGGAAATCGGGCGCCGTGCCGGCGACTACCTGCGGCAGTTCGCCAGAAGCCACCATGTGGAATTGGGCGACGCATTGATCGCCGCCACCGCCTCGATTCACAACCTTACCCTCTGGACGCATAACCGAAAACACTATCCCATGAAGGACTGCCTGTTCCTTTAACTCATCACTCGTCACTGAAGTCTGATTCTGTCAAACCCATCCCACCGCGACATGTCGGAGAGGATGACTTCGTCCGGGTTGCAATCCTTCCACGACTTCAATCGTACTGACCGAGGTGCGGCCAAACGTCACGGGGACGCGCACGGCCTCTTTGCCGCCATTCACGAGCTTGAAGAGCGAGATCTTGCTATTGGCCTGCCCCAGGGTTGGCCGGCCGACATAGATCACATCGCTCAGCCGCTCGATGGTGATCGTGCCATCCACACTCAGGTCGGGCACCGCGCCCGGCTGCAGCGGGTCGTCGAGCGTCACGTCTACCGTGCGCGTTCCGTTGATCACGGACGGATCGATGCGAACCACATGCCCGGCGATGGCGCCATTATGCGTATCGATGCTGGCCTTCTGGGTCAACTGCACATCTTTCGCCTGCGTTTCGGCAATCTTGAGCTGCGCCTTGAGATGCGTCGGTTGGGCGACCTTGGCCAGGATGGTCCCGGCTTCCACGCTCTGTCCTACCTCGACGGGAACTTCCTGGAGCACGCCTTCCGCCCCGGCGCGCACGCGGAGGGAATCAAGCTGGCTGCGCTTGAGGTTGCCCAGCGCGCGAAGCTGCTCGATTTTGGCCTGCTGGGCGGCAAGCTGCGCCGCAATGGAATCCGACAGCACCTTCACGCGCTCGGCTTCAATCTGATTTTGCGTGGCGAAGGCGCCGGCTTTAGCGGCCGAGAGCTTCTGATTCAGTTCGGACTGAAGCCCGAGCTTCACCAGCGCATCGTCCTTCTCCGCGGTAAGGTGGGCTTGCTCATAATCCGACTGCACGGTGGCTGCTGTGACCCTTTGGTCAAGAAGCTTGCTGTCAAGTTGCGCTTTGAGGCTATTGGCATCGGCTAACGCCTGCTTCAACTGCCACTCCGCATCCAGGGAGGCCTGCGCAAGTTCCGGGTTGGTCAGTTCGATCAGGACGGTGTCCGCTTTGACCGCGATGCCGGGCAACAACCGGCGTTTGACGCGTCCATCCGTCACGGCGGGAATCCACAGGATGTCTTCTGGAACGAGCGTGCCCAGGCCGCGCACTTCCCGCACCATCGGCCCGCGCTTTACGGTGTCTGGCCAAACCGTGGCGCGCTCAACCGTGGGCGCAGCCGGGCCGAGGCGCGAGAGCCCCAGCGTGATAGTGAGAATCGTTACGCCACCCAGGAAACCATAGATAATCCGCCGCGTTCGCCGCTTGCGGGCCTCGGATTCGCGGGGGATGTCCATGGCTTGATGCCCTTAGAAACTTGTCTTCAGTACCGCGGCGAATGGGGAGAGGGTCTGCGGGGAAGAATGTGGGCGAGCGCATCTCCTCTAGACATTCGACATGAGCAAGGTAGGCCCGCTCCTGTAGATTGTCAAGGGGAAAAGTCTGGGCCAAGCCGGAGCGCCGTGTTCGGGCCCCAATGGCCCGGTTTTTGCCTGACTCGATCAAGGCCACTGATGACATTAGTGGGGTATGGCTTGGCGCGCCCCGTACAAGGCTAGTGTAGGGCGTCTGTGCAGAGCCTGGGGATTTCCCGTACAATGGCTCCTTTAGTTTAGCCCGATCAGCATTTTGTGGAGGGAATACCATGGCGGCCAAATGGTTGTTGAAATCTGACCCCGAACACTATTCCTTTTTCGACCTCGAGCGTGACGGCAAAACCGTTTGGGACGGAATCTCGAATAATCTGGCGCTGAAGAACCTTCGCAAGGTGCGACACGGAGACCTGGTGATGATCTATCACACCGGAAGTGAACGCGCCGTAGTGGGCCTGGCGGAGGCTGCCAGTGATCCTTATCCCGACCCTCAACAAAAAGACGCGCGGCTGGTGGTGATCGATTTACAGGCCAGGGAGAAACTCGCCCGGGCGGTGACTCTGGACGAGATCAAGAAATCCAGTGCGCTCAAAAGTTTTGACCTCGTGCGGCTGCCGCGACTTTCCGTGATGCCGGTCTCCGACGCTCAGTGGAATGCCATCCTGGCGATGGCGGGGATAAAGACGGCCACACCGCAGAGACGCTGAGCCGCAGAGAAGGGAGAGGTGTTAGGTGTCCGGTCTCAGGTGTCGGGGAACTTACACCTCTGGTTGCTGACACCTGAGACCTCGATTCTCCCCGCGCCTCTGCGCTGAGATGGACAGGAGATTCATGCCCAAAACGGCTCGTGATCTCGCCCAACTTCAGCAACAGGTGATCGCCTGCACTCGCTGCGCGAACCTCATCGCCTACTGCCGCAAAGTTGCCAAGGAAAAGCGGCGCATGTATCGCGATTGCGATTACTGGGGAAAACCCGTGCCGAGCTTCGGCGACCCCACAGCCGAGTTGCTGATCCTTGGCCTCGCGCCGGGAGCCCATGGCGCCAATCGCACCGGGCGGATGTTTACGGGTGACCGCTCGGGCGAATTCCTGTATCGCGGCCTCTATGAAGCTGGATTTGCGAATCAGCCTACCTCGCGGGATCGCGGCGACGGGCTGGAACTCCGCAACTGTTACATCACCGCGCCGCTGCGGTGCGCGCCGCCCGCGAATAAACCCCGTCCGGAAGAATTGCGCAATTGCCAGCCTTACCTAGAGAGGGAATTGGATCTCTTGACGCACATGCGCGCCGTGCTGGTGCTGGGGCGCATCGCATTTGAGGCTTACCTGCACGTGGTGGGTCAGCGAGAGGACTTCCCGCGCCGGTCAACTCTGATCTTCTCTCACGGCGCAAGTTTGGCGCTGCCCGAGGAGCTGCCCCGCCTGTTCTGCTCCTACCACCCCAGCCAGCAAAACACTCAGACCGGCCGCCTGACGGCGGAAATGTTTCAGCAGGTTCTGCGTGATATTCGCAAGTTTCTGGGTTCCTGAATCCCCACGGCAAGCATCCTCGGCTTGAACCCCCAAAGGGGCGGCTCAAAAGGGGGCGGGCAGCCGGGCCGGCCGATCTTTATGGCAAGCGCGCCTGGTTGAATCAGGCCCGCAGCGGCACAGGGTGGGAACAATTGGCGAAACCACTCCTTGTGTGCCGCGCGCGCCGCAACGCGTGGTCATCCTGGCGGAGCTTGCTTCGCGCTGGCTGCCGGGATTGTTCCCCGAAACGAAGTTGCAGGGCCGAACGGCGTGCGGCCGGACCAGCGCCGCTGGTCCCTACGTATCGGGCGGCGGCCCCCTACCCGCTTGACGTTAGCGCGCATCCAAACAGCAAAGCCGCTTTCGCCGAGGGTTCCGGCAGCAAGTGCCAACACGGCCTGCGTGGCATCTTCTTCGCTGGCAGTCAAGCGATAGCCATTCATTTCGAGAAACAAGGCGCCAAGGATAAAGCCGGTGCGCTTGTTTCCGTCGATGAAGGGGTGATTGCGGATGATACTGGCGGTGTAGGCGCTGGCGAGCTCTACCGTGCCGGGGCGGTTTCCATAGGCGTGAAGTTGCTCCGGCCGAGCGAGGCTTGATTTCTCCTCGCCGTTAGCATTAAGTCTAGTTAATGGCCACGAGACTTACCGACCTCGAGATCCAGAACTTTCTAGGAGAGCGAAAGGATTTGCCTCCCGACTATTTGCAGCGGCTCCGAACCAAGCCGAAGTCCGGCCATGAAGAGCGGGAAGAGGAAGCGGTTGACTGTCTTTTTGATGACGCTAACTTAAAGGCTCCGGAAGGCCAGCAGGGCAAATTGTTCAGAAGGAGTGATTTGAGTAAGGAACGAAGTTATGTCCATTGAAACCATCGAACGCGAGTTCAAAGACAAGGTTTCGAGCCGTCTCCGCCTGGGAACTGAGGGGATTGACCGTTTTCGCGTCTTCACGCCATTCCTATTCGAAGATGGGGACCACTTGGTGATCGTGCTCAAGAGAGAGTCAGCACGCTGGACCCTTTCTGACGAGGGGCACACCTACATGCACCTTACTTACGATCTGGAGGAGAAGGACCTCCAGAACCGCACGCGCCAAAAAATTATCACGAACGCCCTGTCTTCGTTTGGCGTGGAAGATCGCGGGGGCGAACTGATGATGAGAATTCAGGACGGCGGCTATAGAGACGCCCTCTGCAGCTTCGTGCAGGCCTTGTTAAGAATAACCGATGTAACCTATCTTTCGCGCGAGCGAGTTAGGTCTACTTTTCTCGAAGACTTTCGAGAATTCATGAGTGAAAAGGTTCCCGAACCCCGCCGGCAGTTCGATTGGCACGATCCAAAGCATGATCCTGAGGGTAAGTACGTCGTCGACTGCCGCGTAAACCATCTTTCGCGTCCACTATACATTTATGCGCTGCCCTCAGACGACAAAGTACGTGACGCCACGATTGGTAGATTGCAATTCGAACGCTGGGGACTCCCCTTCCGGTCGGTTGGGATCTTCGAGGATCAGGAAGAGGTTAACCGCAAGGTTTTGGCCCGCTTCAGCGATGTGTGCGAGAAACAATATTCGAGCCTCGCCGCGAACAAAGATCGCATTTCTGGCTATCTTGACCAAGCACTCCGTCAAGCCTGACGAAATTTCAAAACCATTAAATACGTATCCCGGAATTTTCAACATGGATGGATTCCGGCCCGACCGGCAACACACGTCTGACCGCCGCCGGACGCAATCGCCAGCGGGTTTTTACCGTTCGAGCTTCCCGCGCCGACGGAATGGGCCAGCCACAGCAAGCGCGGACCTGCTCTTCAGGTCCGCGGCGTTTCGGGCTTAGATGCGCGTATGCACATCGAAGGGAAGCGGAACGCGATCGATGCGCAGTCCGCAAAACCGTTCCTGGTCCACCCGCTAACCCCCGCACCTTCCCGCTTGCTCGACCACTCCCGGTAAAGCCGCAGACCTCTGTCGTTGATCTGCCCCACGCTTGTTTTCCGGCAGCGACATTTTGTAGCCTCTAACACTGGTTGATTTATCTTGACATTCATAGCTCAGGTTGATACACTCCCCGCGTGACACACTTCCCCGAATCGGTTATCGGTAGTGTCAGGTGAGAAGATGAACCAAATTGCTGGCTGCGAAAATCAAAAGTCTCAAATCGAAGATCGAGACGCGAAAATCGCCAATCACCAATCGCCCCATAGCCCGATGGCCCGCCTGCGGGCCGAAGCGCTACCCCTGACAAAAGAGATCGAAACCCTTCGGCGGGCGAAGGCCCGATCCCAAGACCTTCCCATTGTGCTCGGTATCGACGTCGGAACCAGCGGGGTTCGCTCTCTGGCCGCCACGGCAGAAGGCGATGTTCTGGCGGAAGCTCGCGCGGGGCTTTTTGACCTGCCCGCCGCAGGGGCGGCCCACGAGCAGGACGCCAATCCCTGGTGGCGCGCGGTCTGCCAAACAATTAAGGATCTCAGGGACAACTTGGGAGCAGGCCGGCAATGGGCGCGAATCGCGGGGATTGCGGTGACGTCGACTTCAGGTTCGTTGGTATTGACAGATTCCCAGGGCGAGCCGGTTCGGCCGGCAATGCTTTACGACGATGGGCGCGCCGGAGCAGTCGCGAGCGAAATCAATCAGCGTCTACCCACAGGGCAAGTGCAAATCAATGCGTCATACTCCCTTGCCAAGGCGCTTTGGGTGCGGCAGCAGGAACCGTCGGTTTGGGCGCGTGCGTCATACATCTTGCACCCCGCCGATTGGCTGCATGCCAAGCTTACGGGGGAATTGGGGATTTGCGATTACTCCAACGCCCTCAAGCTCGGCTATGACCAGGAGAAAAGCGAGTGGACGGCGGCGGTCGGCCTGGCGGATATCCCCGCCACCATGTTCCCCCGGGTTGTCGCTCCGGGGGATCAGGTGGGAGTGGTTTCCGCTCGCGCCAGTGAGGAAACGGGGCTGGCCGCTGGCGTGCCTGTGCTTGCCGCCGCCTCCGACGGCCTCGCCAGTCTCGTCGGTTCGGGGGCGAGTGAGCCGGGGCACGCCAATACGACTCTGGGCACAACCCTGGTTTGGAAAGTCCTGGCCCCCACCAAGCCTCGGCTGGGTCCAGGAATGTATTGCCACCACCTGCCCAATGATTTGTGGGTTCCGGGCGCCGCCAGCAATACGGGGCCCGGCAGCCTTAGGCTTGAGGAAACGGGAGTGACCCCGGCGGAAATGGATCAGCGCGCCGCCCCGCATCTGCCCACCACCATTCAGTGCTACCTGCTCGGCGCACGGGGGGAACGATTTCCCTTTCTTAACCCCCAGGCTATGGGATTTTTTGACCGAACCCCGGCATCCCCAGAGGAGGGGTACGCCGCGCAATTGCAATCCCTGGCCTGCGTGGAGCGATGGGGCTATGAAAGGCTGGAGGCGTGTGGAGTCGCCGTGGGGCACATCGTGTTCTCCGCCGGAAGCGCCGCCGCCAGCCCGATATTTTCACAATTGCGCGCCAATCTTCTGAACCGCACGGTGGTCCGTTCCGCGAATCCTACAGCGTCGTTGGGAGCGGCAATCCTGGCCGCGAGTACAGTCCTCTTTGGGGGGAATTTGACCGCAGCTATCCGCAGCATGACCCGAATCATTGAGTCCCACACGCCGCAGCTTGAAGTGGTGGAAAAATTCGAGACGGCTTATCGACTTTTCCGCGCGGCATGCATGCGCCACGGATTTGAGTAATCACTGCCGGTGGCCAGCGCGGGCGTGAAAAGGCTCGCGACCACGCATCAAGGCAAACGTCTATGTTTGATATTGCGGAAAAATCGAACCTGTTCCGGATTGCAGAACTATTCCTGCGATTCCGCCGCGGCAAGAATGTCGGGTGGATTTCTCTGGGCTTGGAACAGTATGTCGGTGTGCCCGTACGGAGAGAGGATGCGAGCCCAAATGAAGTTGTCAAATCCGCTCACTCTAACGTCCGTGGCACTCAGCCTCGCGACATGGGCCAAAATCGTGCCTGCCATCTGCCAGGGGTCAGAGACATTGTCCACCAGAATTTCCACCGGGCGAGGCCGGCCGCGAAGCTCATTCAGCGCCTGAATGATGTGCGACTGCACCGCCAGGCACGGTTCGGTGTGACAATCCAGCATCTTCTCAAGGGCATAGAGCGCAGAATAGTTAATGCGATCGACGAACGCCACGTAGAGATGTTGGCTGGTGGGAATGTGGTGAACCGGGATCATTTCCGCCACTTCCAGAAGGGGGAAGGGGACAAGATGGGCGCACTCCAGAAACCGCCGGCTTTCTTTGAGGGGAAAGACCGGGATGGACCACTGCAAGCCGAGAATTTGGGTCACTTGCTCTTCACTGACCGCCCCCATGTGGCGCAGCCATTCTCCCACCCGCCCGGTGCCCGAATCTTTCTGTGCTTTCAAAGCCTTTTTGAGCTGTTCATTATCTACAAAACCGCGCGAAAGCATCAGCAAGCCAAGGGGTACCCGGTGAGACTTGGCAAGCGGTTGAGTCTTCCCGAGAAGGAACTGGGCAACCACGGAAGCAAGGGCTTGTTCAAAGCACTCGGTGGTGCAAAACCAGTGGCCATCGAGGGAATAACCGTGCACGGGATCAAGCCAAGCCCGCCACAACCTCCGGCGATGAGCGCAAGTAGGGGATTCACAATGTCGAGAAAGGCGTTCAACGTTCTTTATTGCCATGCGGCATGCTCCCAGGAATCCGGTGATCGGCAAATCGGGTTATCAAAAGCCAAATCGGCCCGGGCAGTTGTTTGTTCACCCGATCAACAGATCATCGGATCTCCCGATCTACTCACGGTCTTAGGGACTCAATTCGCTCCATGGGGCTTAAGATTTCCATTACCCGAAACGCGTAACTTCCGTCCACCACCACGACTTCTCCTCGGGCAATCATCTTCTTTCCTACCAGAAGTTCCACCGGGTCCTGGACATATTGATCGAGTTCCACCACCGACCCCGCACTCAGGTCCAGGACGTCGTGGAGCGCCATTTGGCGTTCACCGAAGCGCAGGGTTACGTCCAATTCCACATCCATCAATAATTCGAGTTTGGGATCACGCGTCTGCGCCAAGGGAGCAGGCGGCGGGGTCGCCGTCGGCAATGCGAGAGCCGGCGGAGCGACGGGGTTCAAAGCCGCCACCAACGGGGAACCGAGTTCGGCAACCACCGCGAAAGGCGTAAGCCCCGGGCTGTTCCACTGGATGCCCGCCTGTTTGCCTGGCGTGCCTGGAAACGGATCTAATCCCAACCATTTGAAACTTACCTCCCCACCCGCCAAGCCCTTGATGGCAGAAGCGGCAGCTCCGGCAAATTGGCGGAACAACTCGCTGATGCCATCCCGATGGTCATCGCTCACCACCGAACTACCGTCCTCGGGCTCCGCCAGTAACAACTGGGCCAGTCGTACAGCATCCCTCTTTGACAACACAAACCCCTGGTTTCCTGACAGGTGCTGGGTGGCCTCGAATTGAACGCAGATGTTGTTCTCCTTCAGCGATGTGAGCAGGGCCTGCGTTGCCTCGGGGGAAAGTTCCTGCCAGGTGTGTGGTGCACCGGCAACCTCTTGAAGGACGCGGCCAATGCTGGTACCCCAGGCTTCCAGGTACGCCTGCACTTTGGGGCTGTGCGGAGCCTGGTTTTCGATGCTCATGCGGTCTCCTTCAGGACTGCGTCCAGGGTATGTACGCGTTCATCCACCTGCGCGGCACGGCGGCCTCCCGCGCGAACCGGGCGGGCGGTGAACAACTCCTTGCCGCTGACCAGCAGGTTGGCGGCCTCCCCGAGGGGACAATTCAGTTTCAGGACGTCACCTTGTTCCAGCGACAGAATTTGGGAGACGCGAACGCGCTGCTCCGGCAGAACCAATTGGATGGGGAAAACACCACGCTCAAGGCGCCTGAGCATTTGGGAAGTGCTATCGGTTGTGCCGCGCTGCTTCCGGTAGGAAGCCTGCTGGGTAAGCTTCCGCAATAGGGCATTCGAGACGGCGGCGGGCAGGGCTATATTCAACATCCCGCGTGATTCAGGCATACGGATTTCGAAGCTGAGGGAGAGAATCTTCTCACTGGGGGGCATAAGGCGGGAAATATCGGCCTGACGCAGCCGCGAGTCAAAAGCAATCTGTACTTCCAGCACCGGCAGCCAAGTGCCTTCCAGCTCTCTGCCAATAATTTTCACCACACTTTCAAGAATTTGCTCCTCGATTTCGGTGATCTCCCGCACGGTGGCTTCAGCTCGGCCCGGGCCCCCCAGCAAAACATCAATGATCGGAAATGCCAAAGGCAAATCGATTTCGATGGCTGCCGACGTTCCCATGGGACGAAGCGTCATGGACACAAGGTACGTCACCTCGGGGATTCGTTGCAGGAACTCGCCATAATTAAGTTGCTCCGCCGAAACCAGATTGACTTCAAAGGCAAGACGCAGGTAGGCGCCCAGCGAATGGGTAAGATTCCGCGCAAAGAGTTCATGCAACTGGCTTACCGAGCGGAGTTGTTCCTTGGAGATTCGGGCCGACTGGCGAAAATTGCAAACCGTCAAGGTGCGGTCCAAGGCGGGGGCCTTCGGTTTCTCGGCAACTCGCCCTTGCGCGGCGCGAAAAAGGGCGTCGATCTCCTCTTGGGTTAGAATCTTCTCCATGACGTCTCCATCGCACTGGCTTGGGTGGGGGGGGGACTATCCACTTGCCTCAGAGGGGGCTCGAGCAAACCCCTCATTCTTGCCCGCAAGCGAACGAGGGCGGCGGAGTGGATTTGCGAAACCCGCGCTTCCCCAATCCCCAACACTGCTCCAACTTCTTTCATGGTGAGTTCTTCGAAATAATAAAGCGAGAGAACCTGGCGCTCGCGAGGCTGGAGTTCACCTACCGCGCAGGATAGGATTTCGCGAAGTTCCCCTTGCAGACATTTTTCGTAGGGTTCCTGTTCGAGCCCCTGGGTCGGCGCAGCTAAACTCTCGCGTTCCTGGCCCGACTCCGTGAATTCATCCTGTAAACTCCCGAGGTCAAGCCCCCGCAAGTCGCCCAGCAGGTGTTGCAATTCTTTCAGCTCCATCCCCAATTCGATCGCCAGTTCGGGTTCTGTGGCCGGCCGCCCAAACTGAGCTCGTAACCTCTGGTGCGCCTGCTCAAGTTGGCGGGCTTTCTTGCGCAAGGGACGCGGGCTCCAGTCGAGATCGCGCAAGCTGTCGAGTATCGCTCCCTGAATCCGGTGTTTTGCGTAGGTCTTGAGCTCCACGTTCTTGCTGGGATCAAATTTGTGAAGCGCCTCCATGAGGCCCAGAATACCGGCTTGCACCAAGTCGTCAAATGGAATGTGGGAAGGCAGGCGGTCGTGAATTCGGCGGGCGATGTAACGCACTTGCGGGAGCTGCTCCAAAAGCAGGTGCTCCTGATCCCCAGTTTCGATGTGCGAAACGGACTCATAGGCTTTTTTGGCGTCGTTCATAATTCTCACCCTTTTCCTTTCGTCGAGGGATTCCCTTATTCCCTCACTGCACTACCCCCAGGGATTGAATGGATACCGCGGCCGGAATCTCCGCAGGCGACAGAACCACCACCCGGGGGAGGAAGGGCTCCATCAAACGTCGCAGGTGGAATCGCGTCGGACTGTTGCAAAGGACGATGGGCGAAGGGACCGACAAGGGCTCACCCAAGAGCTTTTTCATGCCTTCCAACACCCGGCGAATCAGCGATGGTTGCAGGGCGTTGGTTGAGCGGTTGGCAGTTTGTGGATCCAAAACCTGCGCGAGCTGTTCCTCCACCGCAGTGTCAAGCTGGATGACGGTGAGCTTGCCATCGTCCCCGAGCAAGGGCAGAACGAGGGCGCGACCCAAGGCCTGCCGGGTGTTTTCCACCAACAAGACGGGGTTTTTGTTCGTGCCCGCGGTGTCAAGGAGCGTTTCCAGAATCGTGACCAGGTCGCGGATCGAAACCTGCTCGCGCAACAACTGTTGGAGCACTTTCTGAACCTCGCCCAGGCTGAGCAGTTTGGGGACAAGCTCTTCCACCAATTTGGGTTGGGCTTCCGCATTGGCGTCAAGCAGCCGCTTGGTTTCCTGCCGGGTAAGCAGCTCGTGAGCGTGTTGCTTGATGACTTCCGCCAGATGAGTGGCCAGAACCGAGGTCTGATCCACCACCGCATAACCGGCGGCCAAGGCCCGGTCGCGAAGGTTGGGGGCGATCCATTTGGCGGGCACGCTGAATGCCGGCTCGCGAGTTTCCCGCCCTTCCAGGGGCTGTGCTGTGGCCTCCGAACTGATGGCGAGCAGACTTTCCTGGGCCATTTCCCAGCGCGTGACTTCCACTCCGCGGAGGCGGATGACATACTCGCGCGGGTTAAGCTGCGCGTTGTCCGTAATGTGAACGGAAGGAATGATGAACCCCAGTTGTAGTGCGAGGTGCCTTCGCAGCGCGCGGATGCGCGCGAGCAACTGACCACCCTGCCCCTGGTCGACCAATGACACCAATCCATAACCCACCTCCAGGCTCAAGTCATCCAGGCGCAGCAGGGTCTCCAATTGCTCCTGCGCCTTTTCCGGGGGAAGGGCGGTGGCGGGAGTCACGGCTTCCGCCGTTTTAACGGCGCTCGCCCGCTGGGCGCGGCGGGCCAGCCAGATAAAAAGGCCGGCCATCAGGAAGAAGGGGATCTTCGGCAATCCCGGAACCAATCCGAGAGTGCCCATCACTCCGGAGACGATCCACAAAGGATTACTGCGGGGAAGTAGTTGCCGGGTGATGTCATCCCCCAAACTCGATTCGGAGGAAGCCCGTGTGGCCACCATCGCCCCGGCGACAGAGACCAGAAGCGAGGGAATCATGGTGACCAGTCCGTCCCCGACAGTGAGGATGGTGTAGGTTCTCAGTGCTTCGCTGAGCTGGACGCCATGGTAGAAGACTCCAATCAAAAAGCCGGCGATAATGTTGATAGCGGTAATAAGTATGGTAGCCAAAGCATCGCGCTGGCTGAAGCGCGCCGCGCCATCCATGGCCCCATAGAACTCCGCTTCGCGACCCACCAATTCGCGGCGCGCCCGCGCCTGGGCTTCATCAATCAGCCCGGCGCCGAGATCCGCGTCAATGGCCATCTGTTTTCCGGGCAAAGCGTCCAAGGTGAAGCGCGCCGTCACTTCCGCGATGCGCACCGCGCCGTGGTTGATCACCAGGTATTGAATTGCGATTAAAGCCACAAACAGAACGAATCCGACAATGTAATTGCCCCCCACAACAAACTGCCCAAAAGCTCCAATCACATGTCCGGCGGCGGTGGTTCCCTCGTTGCCGTGCAACAGAATTCGCCGGCTGCTCGCCAAACCCAGCGACAGGCGGAACAGAGTCAGGAGCAGGAGGAGTGAAGGAAACACGGAGAACTGCACCGGTCGCGTGATGTACATCGCCACCAACAACACCAGAACGGAGGCCGTGAGGCTGGCCGACAATAGAAGGTCCAGGGCAAAGGTGGGCAAGGGGACCAACATCACAAACACCAGAGCCACGGCGATTAAGGGAACCACCCAGTCCAGGGAACTGCCCTTGCTTGCTGGAGCCGGTTTGGGAAGTGCGGGTTTCACCGTCAATACCTGCTAAAATGCACGGGTCAACCTGCCGGGTTTGACCGCCCCAGGGATGGGATCTTATTTCCCCTCCCGAACCCTAAGTTCGTTTACTCCCGGACTTTGCGCTCCGAATTCCTAGCGGGCGCCTGGTTGATTTCCCCCTTGAGCTATGGCCGGATTCACCATCCGCTGGGTGCGGTAGATGAAGGCCAGGATTTCCGCGACTGCTGTGTATAACTTTGCCGGGATTGTTTGGCCGACTTCGGTGGCGCGATAGAGGGCCTGAGCCAGAGGCGGATTTTCCACCACCGGGATGCCGAGCCAGCGTGCTTCGCGCTTGATTTTTTGGGCCAGTAGATTGCGGCCCTTTGCCACCACCACCGGCGCGGCCATGGATTCCGGTTTGTATTCCAGCGCCACGGCATATTCGTTGGGGTTGGTCACCACCACCGTGGCGCGCGCCACATCGCGCATCATCCGTCGGCGCCGCATATCCCTCTGCAGTCGCCGAATGCGCCCGCGGATGGCCGGGTGACCTTCCGTTTCCTTGAAGTCCTCGCGCACTTCTTGGCGAGTCATGCGGTGTTGGCGCTCGAAGTTGAGGCGCGCGATCAGCAGATCGAATCCTGACCAGAGGACAAAAACCAGGCAGCCCTTCCAGGAAATTTCAAAGAGGCGCGAAAGCATCCAACCCAGCGATGACCGGACCCCCACTCGGCACATTTGCAGGATGTGGGTCCAGTCCCGCGCCATGATGGCCACGGTGATGTAGAGGACAACCGCTGAGGGAATCAGCGACTTCAAAAGTCCTTGCAGCCCGCTGAGCGAAAATAACTTTCCAAGATTGTTGGCGGGGTTTAGCCGCTGCGGTTTGGGGGCGAGGGCCCCCGGAGCCACCACAAATCCTCCCAGTACAAAGCTGCCGGCGAGCGCTACCAGCCACGCCATGGTCATGACCGGCCCCGCCCACACACAGATCCTCCACGCGACCCAGTTGAACACGGGAGTGCCCCCCCCCATGTCGTTATGGATGGCATAGTTGAGGGCGCGTTCCAGCAGTTCGCCCCAGTCACCCTTCCAGTTATGCGGATACCACCACACAAACAGTACCAGGGTCATTACCGCGAGCGCGGAGGACAGTTCCCGGCTACGCGGGACATCGCCTTCGGTGCGGGCGCGTTGCCGCCGCCGCGGAGTTGCTTGTTCAGTGCGACTTTCGTCCGCCACTCGTGATGCTCCCTAATGTGCTAAATGCATGAGTCGCTCGCTTGTCGCCAGCGCTTCACCGAAATACTTCTCAAGCAACCCCGGCCAAAACCGCAAGGTCCCCATGATCACCAGAAACGCCACGACGCTCTTGACGGAGATTCCAACAAACAATACGGGAAGCTGGGGTGAGGCCCGCCCCAGGAAACCCATGGAGATATCGATGAGCATCGTCGCCAGCAAGGTGGGGATGGCAATCTGTACCGCCATGATCAACATGCCCCCGGCGGCTCGCCAAACCTGCTCGGCCACCACGTGATTCGCCACCACCATTCCCGGCGGACAATACTGGAAGCTCTTAACCAGGCCCCGGAGCACCCAATGATGAACGTCCAATTGAAGAAAGATCAGCAGCGCTATCACTTGATAGAAATTGGCGAGGATGGGCGTCTCGGCATCTGCCAAAGGATTGATCAGGTTGGCCAGCGCCTGCCCAACCTGGAATCCCAGGATCTGTCCTGCTAACTCCACTCCCTCAAAGACGAACTGGAGCGTAATCCCCATCATCAGGCCGACGATGAATTCACCGCCGGCTACCTTCCAACCCATGGCGCCTGAGAGGGTCGGCAACCCTGCCCCGACAAGGGGGTAGAGGAGGGCCGTCAACATCACTGCCAAGCTGGCCTTGATGCGGGGCGCAATCGTCATGCTCCCAAAAAAAGGCGCAAACACTATCAGTGCGCTCACCCGCGCGCCCACCGTCAGCAGGCGCCCGACCACCGTTTCCAGTTCCCAGCCCACGTTTCACTCCTCGCGCCTTATCCCAGGCAGCGATGGAAATCTGCAAACAATTGCACGGTAAAGGTCATCAGTTTGCGCAACATCCACGGCAACGTGACAAATGTCGTGATGGCCACGACCACCAGCCTGGGGACAGTCGCCACGGTATGCTCCTGTATCGAGGTCATGACCTGGGCGACGTTGATCAGCAGGCTCACTACGGTAGCGACCGCCAAAATAGGTGTGGCCAGCAACAGCGCGGTCACGAGAGTATCGCGAGCTAATTGCACAACCACTTCCGGGGTCATAGCACGTCCTTAATAGAAACTCTTCATCAGTGAGCCCACCACCAGATTCCAGCCGTCCACCATCACGAAGAGCAGAATCTTCAACGGAGTGGAAATCACCACGGGAGGCAATTGCATCATCCCCACCGAAGTGGTAATGGACGCCACCACCAGGTCGATCACTAAGAAGGGGAAGAACAAGATCGTCCCGATTTGAAACCCGGTCTTCAATTCCGAGAGGATGTAGGCGGGAATAACCACCCGCATGGAAAGGTCCTGCGGACGGCGTGGGCGAGGTTCCTTCGCCAATTCCACAAACAAGGCCAAATCCTTCTGCCGCGTGTACTTCAGCATGAAATGGCGCAGCGGCTCCGAACCCCGGTCCAATGCTTCCATGGCCGTAATCTGATTGTTCTGGAGAGGAACGATGGCAACTTGATAGACATCTGCCCCTACGGGTTGCATGACGAAATAGGTCAAAAAGAGCGCCAGCCCGATGAGGGTCTGATTGGTCGGGGTGGTTTGTGTTCCCAGCGCCTGCCGCAGGAAGTGGAAGACGACGAGAATTCTCACGAACGGCGTCATGGCGAGAAGCAGGGCGGGCAACAAGGTCAGGACGGTGAGCAAGATGACGATATTCCAGGGCACCGATGAACTGCCCGGCGCGAGGCCTGGAATGACCAGACCGTTTTGCCCGGCGGGTGGTGCGGCATACACTGGGGCGGGAAACGCCAGGGCGGCGAATCCTATTGCCAACCACCTTGCCCAACACTGATTCCATGATGGCTTCATAAAGAATCTCGCCGGTCCTCAAAGAGGGCGCGACCCCCGCGGCAGGGGAGGTTCGGTTATCACTGTCCCTTTGTGCAGCCGTGCCAACAGCTCAAGGGAATTTCCCGTACCGCCCACCAAAAATTCCTGGCGGTCGAATTCGATAACTGCCAGGAAACGCCGCTCGCCGAGCGATAACGTCTCGCATACTCGCAGGCGACGAGTCTTGCGGGCCTTCACGGCGCGCTGGGTCCATTGCCAGAGGTTTTTGAGGGCGACCACCCAGATCGTCCCCGGCGAGGGAATTGCCCGGCTGGCGGCATTGGCTTCCATAATCTTGATTCCTTTCCTCGGGGCATGTCCGGCGATTCGGATCAAACCATTTCCGTTAACCGGACCGCTAACCTGCCATCAATCACATCAAATTCAGCCCATCCCACCATGACCCCGTTCACCCGGACGGGCACATGCGCGCCTTCACGGCGTCGCGTATCCACGAGGGAATTGACACTGAGAGAGAGAAGGTCGCGAATGGTGAAATGAGGAATCTCCAAGGCCACATAGAGCCGGCAGGGGAGTTCCATCGCCTCCGGCCAAATTTCCTGAGGTGGCAGAACCGCTTCGTCAATACGGGTTTGAGCTTCATTTCCCATAAGTCAACGCTGCACAAGAAATTCGGTGAAATAGACCTCTTTCACTCCCAACTCGGGTACGCGGTCCTGAAGCGTGCGGATAATCTCTTCCTTAAGTTTTTTCTTGCCTTCGGGGGCCAGCAGAGCATCAGAGCGCCAAGTTGACAGCACCGACAGAATGCAATCCCGGATGCGCGGGATGGGCGCTTCCCCATCTCCACGTTGCCCTCCTTTGGCGGAGAGCGGGTTTCCCAACCCCAAATCGATTTCCACACGAAGGAACCGGTTTTCTTCGGTGTCTGCCACGTTCACAACAAAGGGATCCAAATGCAAAACGCCCTTCACCGATCGGGCATGGTCGTTCATGCCGGGGCCGTCGGAGTCTGAGGGAGACTTCCTGCATCCCATGGTTCCTATGGTGGCAAGCGCTGCCAATCCCCAGAGGAGGAAGAGCCCCGCACACCCGGCCCTTGCCTCACTTCCTTTCCCACTCCACTGGGTAACGTTTGCCATATGCCCTGTCCAAAAAAGCAAGTCGCTGCCCACAAGGAAGGGAAACGCCGTAAAAGCCTCAAAAGATTAAGAGGAGGAATGAACCCCTTATTTGTGTAGAGGTTGCAAGAATGGGATGGACCCGGCCGCACCCTCCCGATAGCGCCCGCGTGGGCCGCGCGCGTTCCAAATTGGGAAAGACTCATGAGTAAGTTCCAAGGTGGGAGCGGAGGTGGCGCGAGCGTCACGCCCGCGGTCACGGCAGGGGGCACTCCATGGTTTTCCTTGTCAAGGAATCCCATGCGTGCCCCTGTAACATAGCTCGGAGTCGGGAGGGGCATGATAGGAAAACGGAGTCAGTGGGCACGAATACGCGGGCAGGATGCCCGTGCCCCAGCGGGCGAGACGCCCTTGCTACGTTCAGGGGATCGGCTTTCACTTCCATATCGCGTGCCTTCTTACTCATCGGAGTTGGCGTGGGTTACAGGATGCGCTACGATACGGCGTTCGGTTTCAATCGGCTCAGAGGGCGAAGTTACCGTGATCCGCGGATAACGTGGATTACGCTGATCGTATAGGCAAACATTCTGAGCAATCCGAGTGATCCGCGGAAACGAAGGGAGGCTGGAATGGTACTTAAAGGACAAGTTGCATTGATTACCGGGGCTTCAAGCGGTATCGGGCGGGCGACGGCGGAGAGCATGGCGCGCGCAGGAGCGCGCGTGGGAGTGAACTATCTCAAGAATCAAAAAGGCGCGGAGGAGGCGGTGGAAGCCATCCGCAAGGGGGGTGGCGAAGCTGCGGCGATTCGCGCCGACGTTACGCGCCAGGCCGACGTCCGTGCGCTGGTGGCGGCGGTACGCAAACAATGGGGGCGCATTGATATTCTGGTGAACAACGCCGGCGATCTGATTGCCCGGCGCACGCTGGCGGATATGACAGAAGAGTATTGGGACCAGATCATGGACTTGAACCTGAAGAGCGTGTTTCTGTGTACCCAAGCCGTGTGGGAAGAGATGGCGGCGCGTCACAGCGGCTGCATCATCAACGTCTCGTCGAT
>PLWR01000495.1 GCA_003165615.1 Acidobacteriota bacterium
ACCATGCTATGGGTTGACCCCTTTAGGTTACGAATTCCATTAAATTCCACACGCGCAAGTTATAGCCGTTGAACTGCCACGATGCCAATTACAAGCCTGGATCGGTTTTGGAGCCGCACGGTGGAAGGCGGATCGGACTACCGCGCACCCCGAGACAAGCATCGGTGCGGCGGATCACCTGAGCGAATCTACGGTTTGACGCTTTGTTAGGCGGCGATCCAGTTCTCGGAAGCGAGGCGATTCCAGGCGATCGGGATGTGCTCGGGCCGGAACATCCGCCGCTTCCGCTCGTTCCAAGCGGCGAGGGCGTTGGCGGCGTCCTGCTCGTCTTGGGACGGCGGGTTGGCGTGGGTTGCCAACCAGTGGACCGAGGACAGCAACTCCAGGCCGTAAGGGGTCTCGAAGCCTTCGATAAGACGGCTGACCCTTTCGAGGCGGCGATGCTCGTCACCATGGCCAGCGAGGAAGGCACTGGCTTCATCCGCGGCACCCGGGAGAAGTTCAATCTCGACATCGGGCTTCTGGCTGTCGCCGTAGCCTGAGGTATAGTGACGCTCAAGTGCTTCGAGCACCTTGTTGAGGTTGGGCGCGTAGGGGCCATAGTGACCGGCCTCATATCTCAGGCGAAGCGGTTGCCCGGCTTCCTGAAGGAAGTAAGCGAGCTTCTGGATTTCCAAAAGCGTGAGGCGGTAGGACTGGGAGGCGTATAGATCCATCAGCCGGATAAAGAGGGCTCTGGCGATGGTAAGCTTGGGGCGGGCGGTGCGCACCGGCATCTGGCTGGCTTCGGGGGCGCCCGCAGGCTGGTAGAGCAGAACCCGCACGCTCGGCAGCTCCGCGAAAGCGGTTTCAATCATCGGTCTGACCCGGCTCCAGTCCAAACCGCCGAGGCCGCAGCCGAGAGGGGGGACGGCGATGCTCGTGATACCGAGGCGACGGACATCCGAAACGAGGGCGCTAAGGCCGGCTTCGATGTCTTCGTAGCGGGACTTCGCGCGCCAGTCTCGTTTCGTGGGGAAATTGATGACGAATTTGGGATTGAGCATGGAGCCCAGCTCAAAAATGTGCATGCGGCCGGGCTGGACCTCACCGGCGGCGCACGCCTTCCGATAGTCCTCGAAATTGTCGGGATAGGCTTTCTTGAACTGAAGCGCGATGCCCTTGCCCATAAACCCGACGCAATTGACGGTGTTTACCAGGGCTTCCGCTTCTGCCTTAAGAATGTTGCCTTGAGTGAACTCGACCATAATCATCTGCACCTCTCAATAGTACCACCCGGGCCGGACGTTGACCAGCCTTCGATGGGCTGCATCGAACTCGTTCATAATGGTTTCGACGCGGGTCTTGGCGGTGTTGTTCAAGACGGCGATTTCCTTGACCAGCGCCCAAGGGCAGTATTCGTGAATTAGAAATTCGGCTTGCTTGCGGCGCTGCCGATCCATGTCGTTGACGTTGTCAGACCAGTAACGCTGATAGACCATGTCCCAGGCCGCGGAGCCGCTCCCGCAAGTAGTCCGCGGCGGCGCTGGTGCTCTTGATTTGAAGCTGGGCGCGCCTCGTCGGCACCGCGATGCGGCGGGCGATCTCCATCGCCGCCAGCAACTGGGCCGCCTTGGCGCCCTTCAATCCCTTGACCTCCAGCAGGGCGAGGACGGGGGCTTGCACCATTGCCCGCAGCGACCCAAACCTGTTGAGCAGGTGGCGGGCGAGTTCGACCGCACTGGTGCCCTTGAACCCCACTCGAATGAGGATCGCCACCAGTTCAGCGTCCGTGAGGGCCTGCGGCCCGCACGAAAGCAAGCGCTCGCGTGGGCGTTCCTCCTCCGGCCAGGAGGCAATGCCTTTGGAACGAGTTTGAGGTTGCGCACCCATGCTGTCGAATTCCCGGGGATGGTGAACCGAATGAGGATCATTTGCAAAGTGATTCGCGTCCGTGAAGCCTCTTGCGATTGCGGAACCGAAAAAACCGTAGATTGGAATCCGAGCTATGCGCACCAAACAAGTGGCATGCGACGTATTAGCGCGGCGGCGGCCCAGAGGAGGGAGGTGCCGCAGCCTATCCAGGTGTTGTCGTGCAAGCGTCAGTCTTCACTATTCAGACAAAGAGGAGTCAATGAGATCTTCATATTCTCCATCGGTTCTCGTTCGGCAATGAGCATCGCACCTGAGGCAAAAGCTGAAAAGCTGAAACGCTGAAAGCTGAAATGGGGTTTGAGGCGTGAAACGTGATGCGTGGTTCGTGATGCGGCGGTCCCGGAACTGGGGCCGGCAGAAGCGGATTTCGGCTTTTGGGGAGGCGCGGTCGTATCGTATGCGCCTGACGGAGCACGTCTGGTTTCGGGTGCCAAGTCACTGTCTTATTGCATCACGGCCTGCTAGCCGGCAAAATGAAACCGGCCGTTCGGACACGCGCTGACGTGGTCGAACTGATCGTCTGATCCTATTCTCCTGCGGGAAGCCAAACGATTGATGTAGTCCCAAGTTTCAAGTCCGTCCGCCGACCGAGATATAAAATGAGCGAAGCGCCAAAATCCAGTGCATTGAAACCAGCGGGTTTGCCTGACAGGAAGACGGAGGACGGTGCGCCGGCCAATATTGATGCCATCCTGCAATCGATACTCGGCAGGGGCGGCGAACGTTTCGGCATGGCCGCCGCCGTTCTGCGGAGCGAGCGCATCATCGCCCAAGGTGC
>PLWR01000698.1 GCA_003165615.1 Acidobacteriota bacterium
CGCGCCATTCGTCACGCCTCCCTGCATTGGTTCGAGCTCAAACAATTGCCGCAAGCGGCCATCTCCCAATTGGCCCGCAAGATCGTGCAAAAGATTTCTTGAGAAGAATTGGGACCGTAGAGGCGCGGAGCAAAGTAGGTGTCAGGTGTCAGGTATCAGGTGTCAGGTGCTGAAAAAGAGCGGAACGCGAAGACCGAAACTCGAAATTCAACGGCGGCATGGCGAGTTTCGAGTTTCGGATCTGACACCTGGGACCTGGCACCTGAAACCTGGCGAAAGGTTGCGCGAGTGTCGTCAAACCTCAAAATCCTGATCGTCGATGACAACCCCACCATTCTCAAGCTCATGTGTCAGAGCCTGGAGAAGTGTGGCGAGATTATTACCGCCTCGGATGGCGCCGACGCTTTGATGAAGACGATTGAGGTCATGCCGGATTTGATCATTTCCGATTACACCATGCCGGTTATGGACGGCCGCGCGCTTTTTGATAAACTGCGGGCGCGCAAGGAAACTCAAAATATTCCCTTTGTCTTTCTCGCTTCCCAAAAGGAAATTGATGAGCGCCTGCGCATGGTTTTGGAGGGCGTTGAGGACTACTTCGTCAAGCCCTTCTTTGCGCGTGATCTCTTTCAGCAGGCGCGCCGCATCACCGCACGATTGCTCCAGCAACGGATGGAGAAGGAGGGCGGCGGCGTCGGGATCAAAGGGAAGCTTACCGAAATCAGCTTAATTGACTGGATGCAGACTCTCGAGCAGGGCCGCAAAACCTGCGCCCTGATGCTGCGCTCGGGGGGCGAGGAGTGTACGATCTACTTCAGCGAAGGCAATGTGACCCACGCGGTTTGCGGCGACCTGAAAGGCGATGCCGCGGTCTTCAAGGTTCTCGCCTGGATGGATGGCGATTGGGAAGTGGATTTTCAGAAACATTCTCCCCAGCGCACCACCACCATGTCCACCCAGGGCCTGATGATGGAAGGCCTGCGCATCATGGACGAAGCCAACCGCGACGCGGAGTAAATCAGGTGTAAGGTGCCAGGTGTCAGGTGCCAGGAAGAAACGAAAATCGAAATTCGATGGCGGACCTGCGAGTTTCGAATTTCGAGTTTCGAGTTTCGGGTCTGAACCTGTCACCTGCAACCTATAACCTACCATGCTGCGTGCCCAAATTCTGGTTTTGAGTGACGCTTGCTCGCGCGGCGGGCGCCCGGACCTTTCTGGCCCGGCGGTTCGGGACGCGCTGGAAGCACGCGGATGGCAAGTGGGCGCGATCGAAATCCTCCCCGATGATTTGGAAACCATTCAGCGAAAACTGGAAGCCCTTACCGATGCGGACGACTGCGACGCCGTGGTGACCGCGGGCGGCACGGGCGTGGGTCCACGTGATATGACTCCGGAGGCAACGCGCGCCGTCATGGAAAAGGAAATTCCCGGCCTCGCGGAACTGATGCGCGCCGAAGGCATCAAGAAAACGCGGCGCGCCGCCCTGTCGCGTGGCGTGGTGGTTGTGCGCAAGGGCAAACTCATCGTCAACCTGCCCGGAAGCCCGAGCGGCGCCCGCGAGTCCATCGAGAGCATTCTGGATTTATTGCCGCACGTCGTGGACCTCATCCAGGGCCGCACAGCACACCACGATTAGCCCTGAATACCCGGTGCGAGGGCGGTGTTGGGGAACTGTCGAGAGGGCGGGAAATTGCAGCTTGCGGAATTAAGCATCCAAGCTGTCATGCTGGCCCGTTTTTTGGGCGAAGAACCCCCGTAGTTTGCTCTGAGCACCAACCGTCACGAACTACAGGGATCCTTCGCTGCGCTCAGGATGACAGTGCAGCGACTAGCGAGGGATAACTTACTTTAGTCGCCGCTCCAATTTGAAATGAGCTGGGAGAGGACCTGGGATGACCATATTCAGAAAAGTGATGGCGGGGGTGCTGCTTTCAACGGCCTGTTTCTTGGGACTGGCAGGGGGAAGCGGCCCGGTAAACCCGGAGAATCCCCCGGCGAAAGGGCAACAGGAGGCGGCCGTAAAGTCTCCGCGCACGCTGATCGGGCTTCAGTACGAATCCTTTTTCACCCTGCACAACGTCAGTTGGGACGCCAGCCAACCCTCGGGGTCCATCGGGCTTTATAGCGGGACGGCGGAGGCAATACCCATCCTGGGAAAGTACAGCTCCTATGACGTTAATATCCTCAGGAAACATGAGGAGTGGTTCGAGTACCTGGGAATCGACTGGCTGCTGATCGACTGGACGAACTTTCTGATTGCCAAGCCGGATTGGGAAGAGCACCAGGGCGCGACCCGGGAAGCCGAGGAGACCACGGAACTTATTTTCAAGACCTACCACAAGCTCGAATTGGAAGGGAAGCACCCGCCCAAGCTGGTCTTCATGATGCCGCTATTCAAGAGTGCGGCGACGGTGCCCATTGGCATAAAGAGGCTCAACAATGTCATTCAATGGGCGAACAAGACCTTCCTGGATAACCCGGAGTATAAGAGTGAGTTGCTCGAATTTGACGGCAAGCCGCTGATGCTCCTCCCCTGGTGGGGGGCCAACGTGCATACCTCAGGCATGACTTGCGAGGATCTGGCGAAATTCACCGGCCAGATTTCCGCTCCGCGTTGGACCGTCCGGTGGATGGGAACACAGCTTGATGACTCGCATGTCGGCCAATGCGGATATTGGTCGTGGATGGATGGAACCATACGGCAGGCCGTGACCTACCGCGATGGCGCTCCCGAGGAGACGGTGGTGACGCCGTCCTGCTTCCCCTTCGCCTTCACCGACGCTCTCCTCAAGACCCGGCAGGGTTGGCTTGATCCCAAAGCCGTGGGAAGGGATCATGGGGCTCCCTACCTTGAAAGCTGGAAGGTGGCCTTTGAAAACCGGCCCCGGGTGATTCAAATTCACCAGTGGAACGAATTTGCCGGACAGCCCAATGATAAGGGAATGGGTCCGGGCGTGAAGCAGAAGGTCTTTGGCGATGAATACAATTTGGAACTCAGCGATGACCTTGAGCCCACCCAGCTCGATAAGTGCGGATTCCGGGATTGCGGAGGCTGGGGCTACTACTATATGAACCTCACCAAGGCGCTGATTTCTCTGTATCGGAAGGAGACTCCCGATATCACCGTCCTGGCGCTCTCGGGGCCCGCCCTGCCCGCGGTGGTTAAGGAAAATCAACTTCCCCTCACCTGGAATTACCTCGGCAAGTCCCCCAGCAGTTATACGCTTAAGGTGGATGGACGGGTGGTGGCGGAAGATATTAATGGAGAAAATTACGCCTTGAACCTGGCGAAGTTTTTGCCGGGAAAGCACACCGTCGTGTTGGTTGCGAACGGGGTACATACTTTTTTTGACTTGGCTCCCGAGAGGCTTACGACGAAGTCTCCCACGCCGCTGCCGGTTACCTCGGCAATTGAAATCAACTACACGCCGAACACACGCTGAAATGGGCCTGCCCTATGGCGTGGTTCGCGCCGGATGAGTACGGGATGGATCGATCAGGCGTGGGTAGCGCATCAGAGGCGGGCGTCGTTTTGCCCTCCTCTGCGGTCCTTCTTCGGGATATGACATCGCCAAATGACTTTCGCGTACGCGGGGCGCGAACTTCCGTTGCCTGCTGGTCAATACGCACGGATTTGATGCCGCACCAATGACCCCCGGTAAGGACGGTGAGGTCAAGAGCCCAGAGGAACGCAAAGTACGCGTATCTCTACGCTGCCCGCTGTCATGAAACCTAACGGGCGAAGCCCGCCTTGCATTCGTACGCCGGAGGCCCACACTGCCTGTGGGCCCCCGGCTTCGAACCTACTCTGCGACAAAGTCACACCCGGAGCTTGCGCCGAACCGCACCAAAGGCTCCGGCCAGGAAGGTACCGAACAGGAGCATGCTGGACGGTTCCGGAGTAACAGTAGCTGGGCCGTTATTCTCCACGTCGACGTTCGTCAACTCGTCAAACGAAGGATCCTGACGGCCGAGGAAATCCACCTCAGTAGTAGTCGAGGTGGCAACCAGTCCGCTCACGGTGTAATTGACAAGTGAAGTGGTATCGAGGTTCGGGAGGTCCAAAGCAACCGTGCTCCCGAAGAGCGCCTCCAGTTCATTGGTGGGTTCTTCCGACAGGTAGGAGAAGGACAGCGTGTAGCTGTCTCCCGCAACGGTGGTGATATCCTGAAACAGATCCGCTTCGTTGCCTACAGGACCGGTGATGCACGGTTGTCCTATGCAGCCTGTCGATGCGTAATAGTAGGACCCGTTGTAGCCGAATCCCCAGGGATAATTGCCGTCGGTTTGGGTGGTGGACCAACCCAAGCCGCCGGCCGCGAAGTTGCCATTGGTGATCTCGTTGGCCCGCAGCGCCGACGGCGCCACCAGACCCAGCAATGCTACGAACGCTACCGCTATTGCGAACCGAAATCGAGCAATCATAGAATTTTCCTCCTTCTCACAATTTTCCTGTGAGCCTAGTTTCTCTACTGTCGACACGCCGCCCTTGGCGCATCAACCAGAAATTGTTTTGTTTACGAGAGTGGCTACCCTTACAAGCCAATTCAACTCTAACAGCATGCTGAAATTGCGCAATGGCCCGAATGTGCCGATTTTCGGCATATGTGTGCCGACCCAAAAGGCACTATAGTGCCGTCCCCTGGACCACTGATTGAAGCCGCTCTACTCCTGATCTTCGTTTTCACGCCGGATTCAGGTTGTACCAGATGGTAGCCAGTCAGCGAATTTCTGACTGTGGGCCTTTCTCACACGTGCATCCCCCCTTCGAAGCGCCTGAACCTCGCGGGAAGTTTACGTTTTTGCCAAGAAGAACCCGCGGTCAGGAAGGCGCTGACCGCGTCTACCAGCTCGCTATCGTTATATTTGGTATTGGCCCGTTCAGCCACGGAGTGGCGGTGTCGTTTAGCGCATGGCGAGCCAGCCATGGGAATGCGAGCGGGAGCAATAACATACTGAGCCCCGTAGGGGCGACGTCTGGCCCCGCATATGACCCGATGCCGCCCCTACGGGGCTAAAAGTGTGTAAACCCGGGGGCGCACTTACCCACGGCTGGCTCGCCGTGGACTAAATGACGACGCCCGTTTCGCGGGCTTTCAGCGAAGTAGCCATGCCTTAACCTGGACGTGACTGCATTCGCGGGTGGCGCATACATTGGTTCTTATGTAGGCGTCGCCAGTGGCCTCGCGCCCCGAAAAACCCGGGACGCAGACATACAAAGCAATGTCTGCGCCACCTTCGCGGTGAGGTCAAAAGCCGCAGAGGAACGCAAAGTACGCGTACCTCTGCGCTGTCATGAAACCTAACGGGCGAAGCCCGCCTTGCATCCATACGCCGGAGGCCCACGCTGCCTGTGGGCCCCCGGCTTCGAACCTACTGTGCGCCAAAGTCACACCCGGAGCTTGCGCCGAACCGCACCAAAGGCTCCGGCCAGGAAGGTACCGAACAGGAGCAGGCTGGACGGTTCCGGAGTTGTACTTGTTGTTGAGTAAGTGACATTGTCGGCCACGTAGAAATCGTTGTCGGCTGAGTAGATGCCGACCCCGGTGACCAGGCCGCTGTAACCCGATGCCAGCCATGTGGGCGTAGCGCTAGGATTCAGCGATGCCGAAGTCCAGACCAGACTTGCGCCGTTGTACAGATTAAAGTAGACCGAGGCGAAATCCTCGCCCGCGAAGTACGCGCCATCGAACACCTCGGGAGTCAGAAAGTTGAAATCATACTCTCCAGCCCCCGAGTACGGCGTGTAAATCCGGTTTGGGTCCGACTCCGGAGTGTAAGGCGGCTGGTATTCACCGTAATAGGTGAAGTTGCCATTCCAATTGATGCCACCATACCCGTTTGGCACAACACCATCCCCGGATAGGTCATCGAAAGTGACGACAAAGGTGCTTGCCTTTGCGGTACCGACCACCACGAACAGGCAAACAGCCATGCCTAAGACCGATAGAAATCTTCTCATTTGCAATCTCCTCCTGACGCAGTATTTTGTGAAGCCGCCACAACCGGAATTTCCATTATGAACTTTCCGCCCGACCAGTCACATTGCGCAGCAACCAGAAATTGCTTTGTTTACGAGAGTGGCGGGCTTCAAGACAGGCTAACTCTAACAGCATGCTGAAATTGCGCAATGGCCCGAATGTGCCGATTTTCGGCATATGTGTGCCGACCCAAAAGGCACTATAGTGCCGTCCCCTGGACCACTGATTGAAGCCGCTCTACTCGTGATCTTCGTTTTCACGCCGGATTCAGGTTGTACCAGATGGTAGCCAGTCAGCGAATTTCTGACTGTGGGCTTTTTTCACCCGTGCATCCCCCATTCGAAGCGCGTGAACCTCGCGGGAAGTTCACGTTTTTGCAAAGAAGAACCCGCGGTCAGGAAGGCGCTGAGCGCGGCTACCAGCTCATTTCCAATGGCTTGCGGAGTGGATTCCCGCCTTCGCGGGAATGACCGCACTTGGCAGCGCCCGTTTCTCGCAAATGACACCAGCACCGAAACTGGACTTGTTGGTTGAGCTATCTCACGCAAGTCAGGCTTTCTGCCTGCCTGCTGCCTACCGCCAACTGCCAGCTGCCAACCGCCAACTGCCTTCCCCCCAGTTGCCAGTTTCGAACCCATGGTGTGGTTGAAGAGCCACAGTTTTGCGTTCGGGCAAAATGTTTTCCGGGCTTTGAAAAGCCGCAAGCAAAGACCCGAGAATTGGGTCATTCGTCGCAGGGAAAAAGTGCCTGTCGGTCTTAATGTCATCCAACCCCTTCTAAGTGGAATATTTTGTCATGTAGATAAGCCCTATTCCGTTCAGATTATTAGCAGCTTGATTGCCCTTGTTAACAACAATTTGGCTCAAGTCGTGCAGAAGTAATGTCGAAGAGTATGGGGAGAGGAAGAATGCCTTGCGGGGAAAGCGCAGGAGGAGTGTGAGATGGGTACGAGTTTTCGAAAACCGGTAGCGCCCTCGGCCGATAAGCGCTGGAAGATTGTGGAAGCTTCCATGCGCCGCTTGGGCAACCAATCGAACGGTCTGATTGAGGCGCTGCACACCGTGCAGGAAGCGTTCGGCTACCTGGACACGGATTCATTGCGGTTCGTGGCGACGAGCCTGCGCGTGCCGCTGAGTCAGGCTTTTGGGGTGGCGACGTTCTATCACTACTTCACCATGAAGCCCCCCGGCAAGCACACCTGTGTGATCTGCACCGGAACGGCCTGCTACATCAAGGGGGCGGGGAAGTTGCTGACCGACATGGAAAAGCAGTACGGAATCAAGCCTGGAGAGACCACNNATGTTGGCGAAAGCTGGGAGGTGGGGGCAATGACGCCGGAAGAACTTGGCGAAATAACCGCCAAACAAGAGGAAGCGGAACGGCAATATAAGCACCGCCTGCACGTCTGTACGGCGGCGGGTTGCCTTTCTTCCGGGAGCGACAAGGTCAAAGCCGCGCTGGAGAAGGAAGTCAAGGACCGCGGCCTGGAACACCAGTGCAAAGTGAAGGGCGTGGGCTGCATGGGGCTGTGCGCCAATGGTCCATTGGTGGCGGATAAGCCGCGCAATGTGATGTACCAGAACGTGACCGAGGACGACGCGGCGGACATCGTCAAGAGTCTTGATACTGAGCCGGTGGCGCGCCTCGAATGCCCCACCGAAATGCCTTTCTTCCGCCGCCAGGTGAAGATCGTGCTGGAGAATTGCGGCCGCGTTGATCCCGAACAGATCGAGGACTACATCGCGGCGAGCGGTTACGAGGCGCTGGTTAAAGCCTTGACGGAATTTTCCCCCGGCGAAGTGGTAGAGCAGGTCCTGCGCAGTGGTTTGCGCGGGCGGGGCGGAGCCGGTTACCCCACGGGACTCAAGTGGGGCACGGTGGCGAAAGCCGATGCGGATAAGAAGTACGTGGTGTGCAACGCCGACGAGGGCGACCCCGGGGCGTTCATGGATCGCAGCGTTCTCGAAAGCGATCCCCATCGAGTCCTCGAGGGCATGGCCATTGCCGCTTACGCCGTGGACGCGACGCAGGGTTATATCTACGTACGCGCTGAGTATCCCCTCGCCATCAAGAATTTGAAAACCGCAATTCGCCAGGCGCAGAACCTGGGGTTGCTGGGGAATAACATTTTTGGCACGACGCACAGCTTCCATGTGGAAATCCGCCTGGGCGCCGGGGCCTTCGTGTGCGGCGAGGAAACGGCCCTGATGATCTCGATTGAAGGCTGTCGCGGCGAGCCGCGTCCGCGTCCGCCTTTCCCCGCCCAAAAGGGTTTATGGGGCAAACCCACGCTGTTGAACAACGTGGANNACGTGGAGACCTTCGCCAACATTGCGCCCATCCTGCGTAATGGCGGCGACTGGTTTGCGCGCATCGGGACGGAGAAGAGCAAGGGGACCAAAGTCTTTGCCCTGGCAGGCCGTGTCCAAAACACCGGCCTGATTGAAGTGCCCATGGGCATCACCCTGCGCGAGATTATTTTTGATATCGGCGGCGGCGTTCCCGATGGCCGCAACTTTAAGGCCGTGCAGACCGGTGGGCCGTCGGGGGGATGCATCCCGGCGGAGTTCCTGGATATGCCGGTGGACTATGAGTCGCTCAAAAAGCTGGGTTCCATCATGGGCTCTGGCGGCATGATCG
>PLWR01000482.1 GCA_003165615.1 Acidobacteriota bacterium
TGCGGCGCTCGGCGAATTGCAGCAGGTCGCGAGCCAGGTCAAGCTTGTCGCCTTCCACTCTCGACAGCCCCACTTCCACGCCCTGCGCCTTTAGAAAGGTATAAGCCATGGCGCCGCCGATCAGGACGGTATCAGCAAACTTCATCAGGTTTTGCAGCAACTCGATCTTGTCGGATACCTTGGAGCCCCCCACGATGGCAACGTAGGGCCGCTCCGGATGTCCCACCGCTTTGCCCAGGTATTCGAGCTCTTTTTCCATCAACAGTCCCGCCGCGCAGGGGGAAAGGTACTGGGTAATGCCTTCCGTGGAGGCGTGGGCGCGATGCGCGGAACCGAACGCGTCGTCCACATAAACCTCAGCGAGCGCGGCCAGCTTCTGCGCAAACTCCGGCACGTTCTTCTCCTCCTCCGGATGGAAGCGCAGATTTTCCAGCAGCAGCACGTCGCCGTTTTGGAGAGCCGCAGCCGCGGTTTCCGCTTCCGGGCCGATGCAGTCGGCCGCGAAGGCCACGGGCTTGCCCAGCACTTGCGCCAGGCGCGTGGCCGCAGGTTTCAGACTGTACTTGGGATTGACTTTGCCCTTGGGTCGGCCCAGGTGCGAGGCCAGAATCAGCCGGCCGCCGCGCTCCATAATGTATAGAATGGTGGGCAGCGAGGCCTGGATGCGCGTGTCATCCGTAATCTCGCCCGCGTCGTTTAAGGGCACGTTGAAATCCACGCGCATGAAGATACGCTTACCTTTGAGATCGAGGTCACGAACAGAAAGTTTAGCCATAGAATTAGTCCTTTGTCAGTGGTCAGTTGTCCTTCGTCCGTGGTCCGCTGCGAAGCACGATGTCAGGAGTCATGCCTCCAATGACCTCCGGCATAACGCCCCGGTCTCAGCAAGGATCATGGGTAACGACTTCAGTTCGCGGCGAAATGGGTCCAAGAAAAGGCCGAGAGCAGCAAGGGTGAAACCACCGAGTAGTTTGCTCCCGAATCGATTAGGAACTCCGCCTTCTCGGCCATTTCGGGCTTGGCAGGATTTGCTACTTCCAACTCCAGAACCGTTGGACCCATTTACTCTCCTCGCAGCTTCCGAAGCGAGGTCGGGATTCGGTAGGCGACTGGTTTTGCAACGGACGACTGACCACGGACCACGGACAGCCGTCCGCTGCTTACTGCTTATCCCGGCGCGCCGGGACTCGCAAAAGGCGCTCGCTGCCTACCGTCCTTCTACAGTCCCTTCTTCGCGACAAAATTGATCAAGTCGCGGACACGGCAGGAGTATCCCCACTCATTGTCATACCAGGAGACGATTTTCACCAGCGTGCCGTCAATGACTTTGGTGAAGCCGGCGTCGAGCATGGACGAATGCGGATTGCCGACAAAGTCCACGGAGACCAGTTCTTCCTCCACGAACTGAAGGATACCCTTCATGGGGCCTTCCGCAGCCTTCTTGAGGGCGGCGTTCACTTCCTCGGTGGTGGTGGTTTTTTCGACTTGCGCCACCAGGTCAACCACCGAAACATCGGGCGTGGGGACGCGCATGGCGTATCCATCCAGCTTGCCCTTGAGTTCCGGCAGCACCAGCCCGACCGCCTTGGCCGCGCCGGTGGTGGTGGGAATCATGCTAAGAGCCGCGGCCCGAGCACGCCGCAAGTCTTTGTGGGGCAGGTCGAGGATTTTCTGGTCGTTGGTGTAAGAGTGAATCGTGGTCATCGATCCCCGGAGGATCTTGAAGTTATCGTTAATGACCTTCGCCACCGGGGCCAGACAGTTCGTGGTACATGATGCGTTGGAAAGGATGTGGTGTTTGGCGGGGTCGTACACATTCTCGTTGACGCCCAACACCACGGTGAGGTCTTCACCCTTCGCCGGGGCGGAAATGATGACCTTTTTCACCGTGCCCTTCAGATGCTTTCTGGCATCGTCGGCCTTGGTGAAAAGACCCGTGGATTCCACAACCACCTCAATGCCGAGCGAGGACCAGTCGATTTCAGCGGGGTCCTTCACTTTGAAAACGCGGATGGGCTTGCCATTCACGGTGATGGCGTCCTCATGGAAACCCACCGTGGCGTCGAAGATGCCGAAAACCGAGTCGTATTTCAGCAAATGGGCCAGAGTCTTGGGATCAGTAATATCGTTTACAGCGACGATTTCGACCCCGGGGTCGTTCAGAGATGCGCGAAAAAGGTTTCGACCGATGCGCCCGAAACCATTTATTCCAACCTTTACAGGCATGATTGCTACCTCCAGTGAAGTTCAACAGAGTTGACTCAAATCAAAAATTCTATTCGGCCTTGCGAACTAAGTCAAAGCTAAAAGGTTTAGAGGGACAGAGTGTCCCATTCTCGCGTGCGCGAAAAGGCCCAACACAAGATTAGAATACGAAGACGCCGCACCCTGAATTCCAAAGACAATTAGAACTCTCTAGGCATTGTGTCCTAAGTAGCGGTGGGGGACTCATTGTTGCGGAGGATCAATCAAAGCCGGGGCTCAAGAGTGGCATCTGGCGCGTTCAATACTGCTTGACTGCCACCACTTGGTCGCCGTCAAAGGTGACAAAAAGTACGTGTGGAGGGAGTCCATAGATCCAGTCTTCCTGCTCAGCCCCGTTTCGAACCTCGCGTACCCGCCGGTCCGGCGAGCCTTTGGCTGAAAGCACCGCATCACGATCCATCCCCACTATGACATTGTGGGTCTTAATGGCCTCTTTGACCTCGGGCGTGACATTTGGCGCGTACAGCACGGTGGGCGAGTGACGCTCGAAATCCAGGACGCCGGTAAGAATTTTCTTCATCTGAGGGACGGTAAGGACAGGCATGGCCTTGCCAAAATCCACGGTGACGGAGGACCCGAATGCGGTGGTCGATTGTTGTGGCTGCCCAATCGGGGTCGTCGCCTCCCCCACGCCGACCTCGATATGCTGGTACCACTTCTTCCCGGATTTCCCGCCCCCATTGAGCTCGAAAATGACTTGACTCGCCTTGAACTCAATTTTGGTAATCTCTGCCGGCATGCCTGCCTGCATGGCCAGACCATTGGTGTGCAGTTCTTTTTGAGAATCTTCCTGGTCCAACTTCCCCTGCGCGTCCACGCGGACGCCCCTTCTGCCGCGCGGCAGAGGAACTTTTGTCACTGCCACTTCCCGCAGGAGGCCACGGATGATGTCAATTCGGGCTTGTTGGTCCATTCCCTCCTTCGTAAAACCGTAGGGAATGGTGAGGAATACACCTACCAGCGCGCAGCAGAGCCGTAGCCAACTCCGGATGGCTTTTTCATGGCGGGAGTGATTCTGTGAACGCCAGGCAGACATGGGAATCAGTCTCGTTTCGCTTCTTTCCCGGAAGGAGCCGAGAAAACTGTTATCAGCGGGTCAGGCCAAAGTGATGCCACCGGGGAAAGAACCAGGGCCTTCATTTCCTCAGTCGTATAGATGCTCTTTGCCAAGGATAGGTACGCGGTCCCAAGCAAAATTGCTCCGGTCGCCAGCAAGCCGCCTTCCGGGCCGTATGCGCCCCCGGTCAGCCAAATGGGACCTCGCGCGCTCGCGGCAAGCACGCTGGTGGGAATTATTATGCCGCTAACGGGCAGTCCCAGGAAAAAGCCCTGAAGAAAATTCCAGATAAAATGCATCCCAATCGGCATCCATAATGAGCGGGTCCGCAAATAGGCAATGCAGAAGGGGATTCCCACTAGCGCCGTGTTGAAGGTGGAGATCCACGACGCATGCGGGTTGCCGAGATGGACAAGGCCAAAAAACGCGGAGGTAACGGCAATGGCCCCTGCGGGAGTTATCGATTCAGCCAGGCGCTGGAACGGGTATCCACGGAAGATGGATTCCTCATTGGTTGCCGCCAAGGCAAACAATATGAAGGTAAAGGACCCCGCCCGCAGCATCGGATGCGGTGTAAACGTGAAGTGCGCGAAGCCGCAACCATACTCCATCGCGACGGCGAGAAGCAGCATCGCGGCGCCCACCGCCAGCCCGTGACCCAGTTCCCTCCACCACCGGGGGTGGAAGGCCAAGCCCACGGAACCCAGGGGGCGGCGCTCAAAAACCGCCGTCAGCAGCTTGAATGCAGCGAAAATCGCCACCAGGCCCACAAGAGATTGCCAGAAAGCCGCCATCACTAAACTGGGATGAACTTTCCCGATGGAAAAAACCGCTCTCAGCATCTCCCCTGTGAGCACAAAAGCCGCGAAGATGAGCACGACGGAAAGGCCGAAACGCCAGATGGGGCGCAGATGGTCATCCTCAAGGAATATCCCGATCGAATTCATCGCGTCTTCCCGATTCGCTCAACATGTTCGGCGCGAACTTTCAGCCCGGTGCTGGAAATGGCGAAGGTGATGACCTTGCCGCCCATCTGGGTCAGGGTATTTTCAACGGCCGGCTTGGTGCCCGGGCGAACCATGAAGACCACGCATCCGCCGCCCCCGGCTCCACAAACCTTGGCCGCCAGGGTTCCATGCTTTCGGGTTCGCTCGATCATGCGGTCGATCTTGGGGGTGGAGATTCCTTTGAAATTGCGCTTGCGATTTTCCCATTCCCGCCCCAGTAGCTCCGCCACGGCGTCCCAATCCCGTGCCAGCAGCGCTTCCCGCATCTGGCTGGCGATGGCCGTAATCTGATCGAAATTCTTGATGAGGCGCTGGTTGTTGTCGATGTGGGATTTCATCACCTCCCAGTTGTTGATGGCGGAATTGCGGGGTTGGCCCGTGTAGCAAAGCACAAATCGTTTTTCCATGTCGGCGAATGGAACAGGCAGGCGCTCCACCTTCACGCCGTCGCGATCCAGGTGGACGGAATTCGCGCCGCCGTTGAGTGCCGGGAAGTAATCCTGCCAGCCGGTGGGCACGCGGATGACAATGGCTTCCACATTCCTTGCGATCTCCAGCAGGGTACTGCGCGTGCAGCGCTTGCCGGTGATACGCGCCAGGCCCCGCACAGGGCGATATTCAGTGCCGAGGAGCCTCCCAGACCAGCGCCCGCCGGAACCTGCGAACTGGTGGTGATGTTCAAGCCGCGCCGCGGTTCAAAAAATATCACCAGCTCCCGCAGCAAGGGCAATTTCGAAACACCGTGAGAAAGGCCGCTGAAGTTTTCCCAACTTTCGCGCCATCCCTGGTCCTCGGAGACGAGTACAATGCGGCGATCCGCGCGCGTTTCGATCACGCATGAGGCGTAGCAGCTAATGGCAATATTAACTGTCTGCGCTCCGGGATGAAATAGGTAGAGCGGCCAGATATCCACCGTTCCGCCCGCCAAATCAATGCGCGCGGGTGCTTGCGCTTTAACTTGCATCGGATTTCCTTGGGTCTTGGTGTCCGTAGATTGTGGTCCGTTGTCCGTGGTCAGTGGCAAGAATCACGTTTGTGGGCGCCGACTGCGGACAGTCTACAACGGACAACGTACCACTGACCACGGACGCCTTTCCTACTGCTGAGTCACCTGCATCAAATCGTCGATGGAAATGGTCGGCCAACTGGCTTTGGCGGGGTCCGAGGGCCTGGCGGTGATTTTGAAATGTTCACCATCGTCCACTTCGGCGGTGTAACTGTAGCCGCGCCGGTTCGTGCCGGAAAATGTAATCGAGCCGTCCTGCTGGAGTTCGTCAACTGAGACGTAGTTGCCGTGGCTGGCCAGGTATATCTTCTCGGCCTGCGCGATGGCCAGCAGGTCGCTCTTTACCCCCACCACGTTGATGGTCTCGGCGGGAGGTTGCACCGTGCCGCCGGGTCCTTGCGAGAACTCCGACTTCATTACGAACCAGATGATCGCCACCACAATCACCAATCCCACAATCATTCCCCCTGCTTTCATCGAGCCCTCCTCTGTGACCGGCAGATCCCGCCGGAATTCGCAGCCCGAAGGCCGCAACGATGCGCCATCGCCCCGGCCACCACCGCCGCCTGCTGAGGGCGCACACTCAGCGGAATTCACTTGCACGAGCAATTCCGAGTGGCCCTATTCTGACGCGATGTGCGTGCGGATGCAACAAATAGGGCGAGGGGGTGCTGGTGTCATTATGAAATGGGATCCTTTTCGGAACACCGGTCATTCCCGCGAAGGCGGGAATCCACTCCGTCGGCGGGGCTTTTCCAATGGCATGCAGAGTGGATTCCCGCCTTCGCGGGAATGACTGCATCTGAGGGCGCCCATCTCACGCAAATGACTCCCGAGTGCTTCTTGAATAGCGACGCTGAGAGAGTAATGCGGGGGGGCGAAGCGGCGACTATCCCGAATTATCGGGCAGCCAGCCTTCAATTATCGAAGCTCAGGAGATTTCGCGAACGGACGCGGCCCAGGCGCAAGCAGCCTGCATGTTGGCGCGCACATTCTCCAGGCGAGCCCTTTCCGACAGGAGGGAAAACTGGAGGGTTTCCATCGCGTTCCGAAGGGCCTTCAGGTTCTCGCGGTACTTCAGAAACTCATATGCTTCTTCCGGCGTTGGTTCGGTGGACCCGGACACCGCAGTGAGGTATTGGGAGATTTGCTTAAGCCGGACGTCGACTTTCGCCAGCCGGCGAGCTGCCCCACGAGACTCCACCATTTTCGAGCCGGTTTGTGAAACCTGATCGATAAACTCCTGGAATTCGCGATTCGCGATCTTAATGACATCCAGCAGCTCATTGTTCATCGAGACTCCCTTTACCGCTCCTTAGGTAAATCGGCAGGTAAGCGGCGAGTCTTAAGCGATCTTGGCCCGAAGTCCCCATCTGGGAAGTCACCCTCGCATGGATCAGTTCGGAACTCGCCTAATAGGAGTCGCAGGGTCGAAAATGCAGGTCCATAATGTCAGTTTCATGGGTTTTCGCGGGCCAACGACCTTACAAGACAGACATGGCAGTTCCTCTTTGCCGATCCGACCTCGAAGCCACTCCGCTTCATTAGAAACGCGCTGAGGCCCAATTCCAACGTGCACCGGAACCTCGCCGCATAGCCTGATTCGTTGCTGTTGGCGGCACAGATGCAGGCCCCGAACAGGATCCGGCCTGAAAAGTCGGCATCCTGGATAGCATCGTGCCTGCTGCGTGGGCACGTAATAGCTGCGCTTCCCCACGGACTAAGGCTTGAGGACGATACTCTCGTACCGTTCACTAAATTCGATATCGCGCGGGTTGTCGCCGACTCAGACGCCGGCTTGGAAAGGATGCTTCATGCTACCGGTGGGCATTGTTGAACAGGGACTGGGTCTTTGACTCAATGATGCGAAATCGCCAACTGCACGTGCTTGATTTGACCTTGGACAACCATCCACCAGTAGTTTCCGCATTTTCCAACCCCGGAGCCCGCCGCAAGGAAATTTGTCCAAGGCGCAAGGAGGCTGGTCGATGGGATTTTCGACGATCAATCGGGCTTCTGCGGGAATTGTGCGGGAATAAGAAAAGAATGGGTGCAATCTGCTGAAAATATGGTTGGTCCGGATGGCCCGAAGCGCTGGGCGCTACCTCAGCCGGTAGCTCCCAATTCCCTGTAAGTTATTGATTTTGGTAGGCCCGTGGGGACTCGAANNACCGGGCTGAGCTACGGGCCTACGTGGAGATTCTGCGAAGCTCCTGACCTTGCGTCCCTGCGCTTCCCGGCTTGCCGGAACGCTCCAACTGGCCTTGAGCTGCGAGTGTAGAGAACCTCACCCAACGTATCGCAGTTCACAAAACCTGTCAATGCAGGTTTGCCTCATCAGCTCAATTGCATTGCAAGGAAATATTGGAGTACGATGGCCAGTTGGGCTTAGGTATGTTGGGGGGAAAGCATGGGGCAGCATACTGCGCGTCGTCCTGCGCGGGGAATTCACCTCTATAATCTT
>PLWR01000591.1 GCA_003165615.1 Acidobacteriota bacterium
GCAATTTCATGATGATGATGCTGTCCCCAATCTCGATTCACTCACCCCTTCCCAAATGACGGCGCGCGCGCGCGCCACCAAACAGATGCTCGTGGATCATGGCCTGGTGGCGGAGTTCGTAGCCCCGCGTCTATGGGAGAATCCCCGGACGATTGATGGCGCTTACACCTCCAATGATCCGGCGGAGCGTGCTTACGCGGTGGAGCGGACCCTTAAGGGAGTCGATATCGCCAATGAACTGGGCTGCCACTTGATGGTGCTCTGGCTGGCGCGGGAAGGCTCCTACATTCGAGAGTCCAAGTCTGTCCCCGATGCCATGCAGTACCTGGTGGACGTCATTAACAAGTTGCTGGAATACGATAAGCAACTGCGGATTCTAATTGAGCCCAAGCCCAATGAACCCATGGACCAGGCGTACATTCCCACCGTCGGCCACGGGCTGGCGCTGGGGTACCGCACCAGTGATCCCACTCGAGTGGGAATCCTGATTGAGACGGCACACCAGATTCTTGCCGGCCTCGACCCGTCGGACGAAATGGGTTTTGCGCTCTACTTCAATAAACTCTGGAGCGTGCACCTGAATGACCAGAGCGGATTGAAGTTTGATGAGGACAAGTCATTCGGCGAGGTGGATCTGCGGCGTGCTTTCAATCAGGTGCGCGTGCTGGAAGAGAATGGATATGGCAAGAACGGGGAGTTTGTGGGCCTCGATGTGAAGGCGATGCGAACGCAAAAGAGGAATGTCTCGATGAAGCACCTGGCCAACAGCAAGCAGACGTTCCTTTGGCTGGTGGAAAAAGTCCGCACGTTCGACCAGAAGTTGCGATGGGAATTGATCAAAGAAAGGGACTACGAGGAACTGGACCGCTATGTTACGGCGCATCTGTTGGGGTGCGAGTATAAGCCCTCCACCGCTGCTATTTTGGGATAAAGTGCTACGCTTTGAGGGGCGGGGAAAAGCTAAGGCCTTGCCCCCTTCCACGTCGGAAGGTGGTCCACGCGCGGCGAGAATATGGGAATGTGCAGTTCGAGGTATTGAAAAATGAAAATCACCGATGTTGAAGCCATCTATGTGCGCCTGCCTGAGGTGAAAGTGCAGTGTGATAGTGGCCAGGACGCTTTGATTGTGCGGGTTCACACGGACGAAGGCATCACCGGAATCGGTGAGGTTGACTCCGCTCCCTTGGCGGCTCAGGGCATGATTCTGGGCCCCTATTCGCATGCCACCTCCTCCGGCCTGCGACATCTTCTGATCGGTGAAGATCCCTTTGAGACCGAGCGCCTTTGGGAAAAGATGTATCGCGCCAACATCTACGCGGGGCGGTTTGGAATCGCCATCCACGCCATGAGCGGCATTGACATCGCCCTCTGGGATATCAAGGGGAAAAAGTTGGGCATGCCCATTTGGAAGCTTCTGGGGGGCGGCTTTCATCAGCAGATCCGGTGCTACTCCAGTTCGCTGTTCGGAGATACTCCGGAAGAAACCTACGAGCTGGCATGCCGTTTCGCCGGGCAGGGTTTCAAGGCGGTCAAATTCGGCTGGGGGCCCATGGGCAAAGACGCGGCAAACGATGTCGCGCTGGTGGCCGCAGCCCGGCGCGGTTTGGGCGACAAGATTGATCTGATGATCGACGCGGGGTTGGTGTGGGACGCAAAGACGGCAATTCAACGCGCCCGGGCTTTCGCCGAGTACAACATCTTCTGGCTGGAGGAACCGCTTGCTCCCGACGATTATGACGGATACCGGAAGTTGAGCGCTGCCACCGAGGTTCGCATCGCCGCGGGGGAGGAAGAGAGTGGCTGCCACACCTATCGCCGGCTGATTGAAGAAGGAAATATCGACGTGGTGCAAGTGGATCTGACCCGGTGCGGAGGTTTCACCGAAGCCATGAAGATTGCCGCCATGGCTGCGCAGCACGGGCTGCCCGTTGCCAACCACGGTTTCACCACCTATATCAACGTCGCCGCCGCCCTGCACTGGCTGAATTCGATTCCCAACGCCCTGATTGCCGAATTCGTGGCTCAGGAGAATACCAACCTTCGCGACTTCCTGACGCGGCAGAAGATTCGTGCCCATGACGGATACCTGGAGATGCCGCAAGCGCCCGGACTGGGAATTGATTTGGACGAGGAGGCTCTCGCCCGGTTCCGGGTTTCTTAGCTAGTAAAATCTCAACATTCATCAGTTGGTAATTTTTTCCTTGCCCCGCGCTGGGTAAGTGCCAAAAGAACCGTTTCCCACCTTATTGTCGGGCTCGGCCGTCCTGGAATTTTGTAGGCACCCGGTTAGAAACGTAGAAATCTGAACACAGGCCGAGGATTGAGAGCCAGTGAAGTAGCTTTACCGGAAATGCGCCTCTTGAGGGTGCGATAAGAAGATCGTTACCATCACTCGAAACATGCACCGGACACTCTGGCCAGAGGGCCTTGACTTGCCGAAGCCAGATGTTAATTTTCCAACGGAAGAAACGATAGCTGCTGTATTCTCTGGTCCCCAGTTGGTTGACGAGACCTGAGGGGGGAAACC
>PLWR01000506.1 GCA_003165615.1 Acidobacteriota bacterium
GTCAGCGAGAGGATCGCCACCAGCAGCCAATTGGATGTTTTCACGAACACGACAGCAGTGAAAATACCACTCCGCGTGGCCGCTGTCAACTTTGGGGCTGCGCTCTGGGCAGCAGCGGTCGGGCGCGGGCTTGCCATTGTTAAATGTGTTCTTCGCGCACGAACGGGCCCGCGGCTCACCAATTCCCTTGCTTTGCCTTTTCGGAATCAGTCCCGCTCGGAATCCGCATTTTGAAACGATGCTTTCGCGGATGCCAATGGCGGGGAATCCATGATGGAGACTTGAATAACGAGCCATCCAACGCCACGAGCTTGATATGAAGGTGGCGAGTGTCAAAACCTCGGAATGTTCGCAGCTTCCGGCCGATATACGCCAATGGAGACCAGGGCCATGAAGCGACGCACACCCGTCGGGAATGCCACAGAAATGGCCGCCGCATTGCCGCAGGACTACTGGGCTGCTCTATTGCTCGGCTTGGAAGAGAAGCACAGAGGCAGGGTTGTTGCTGGTGTGCGGTACGGCAACAGTCAGCATCCGTAATTCAGGAATAAACAGGCCAGTGCGCGCGCGCGGCGCTGTTGGGACGTGGGCAAGACGTACTAGTTTTTGCGCAGTGTCTGAAACTTGAAATACATCCAGAAAGCCTTCGCCACCGATGATGTAGACGCGCTTGAGCTTTCCGTCATAGAACATGTCGTCAGCGTCACCAACGCAAGAGATTTGAGATAGGAGTTTCCCGTTGAGGCTGTCGTAAACGGCCAGGAGCGGAGGCGTTCGGCAGGCGATGTAAACCCGTTCGGAGAGCGGGTCGAGAGCCATCGGGAAATTCCTGTCACCCGCGGTCACCGGCCAGGCGGCGGTCTGGGTGAAGCTGTTCGTTCCGATTTTAAGCACGGCGATCTCGTGTTCGTCCGGCACGTTTACCAGGACGCGATGGTTTGCCGGGTCGAGTTGAAACGACTCAGGGTGTGCCGGGAGTTGAACGTCCATTCTCGGGTCTGCTTGCCGACGTCGGTCCAGGAGAAAGTCAGCGGGTGAGTGAGGCGGGGCGGGTTGGCCGCCTTCCGAAGCCGGAATCAAGGAAATCAGATCAATGGCTGAAAACAATCCATTGCCGGGCTCTCCGGCTGAACCGACATAAATGCTTCGTGAATCAGGTTCAAAGCGGATGTTGTCTGCGTTGCGCCCCAGATCAACCCACGGCCCCTCCTGGAATGTGGTGGCATCGAAGCTGCGGCATGTGCCATCGCCCCGGCTGCAAACCAGCAGACGGTTCTTCTCTGGGATGCACAAAAGCCCTTGCGGCTCGCTGATGCCGGTGATTTGGTGAACTCTGCGTCGCCCGGCTAAGTCAACCACTTCGACGCTGTGATTTTCCAACCCGGCTATAAACAGATGTTGCGACCGGTTGTCAAACGTCAGATGATCGAGTCGGCCCTCGAGATCTTTGAGCGTGATTGAGCCAATTTTAACGAGCGGCTCCCCAGCGGCGGCAAAGTGCGCCGGTTGGACGAGTGAAACGAATACCAGCAAGGCGACCCGTGCGGCAGAAAGCGCGGTTGGGGTCTTATCAGATTTCAACAGTGAGAACGGCCTGTCCATACTCTTGGCTGATTTGACTGCATAGCTTCAGCGGTGTCACGCTGAAAAGCCTTGTTTCGGGCGAACGTGGCAATGGCTTGACATGACGGAGAGGTGGAAAGAGATTCTTGCGTGGCCGCGTCCAGGTTCCGGGATGCCGTTGAGTCGAGTCATCCCAGCGTGAGAACAAAGGGCCGGAGGCCGTTGAATATCTCAAACATGAAATTGGGAAAAGCCGTCCGCAAACCAGAAGGCTTTACGCTTGTTGAGCTGCTGATCGTCATCGCCATCATCGCGATCCTGGCTTCGATGCTATTGCCGGCTTTGTCGCAGGCCAAGGAGTCGGGTTGGAGGGCAGTCTGCGAGTCCAATCAGCGCCAGTTGGGCGTCGCCTCCATGACCTATTCGCTGGACAACGGCGACTGGCTCAACCCGCTCCAAACTGCCGTGCCCAACTCCGAGGTCGAAACCACCTATCGTGTCATTTTGTGGGCTTATGTCGCGCACATGCCCCAGATCTTTGACTGTCCGGCCGAGCGCAACGCGGTCTATGCCGACGGCGTCTCCCCTTACGATGCATCGTACGGCGGCTTCACGCTGACCCCAGGCACGGATTGGACTGCCATTTACGGCGTGGCCGGCCCGTACGAAAAGTGGAACCAAAGCGGCATCGGCGTGGCCGGCGCACACTGGATTCATGTGGGTGGCAATCCGGACCCGACGGCACAGGTCAGCAGCATGCCGTTTGGACGGCCGACTCCCGATTATTACGAAGGGTTGCACCGTTCCACGGAAATCACTGCGCCCGCCAAGCTCATCTGGTATGGGGACGGCGGATGCGGCAGCCCGACGACTTGGGCGGATGACAGTTGGTGGATCAAGAACACCGACACCAGTGGCGGTGGATCGGAGGACAGAGCGGGCTTCAATCGCCTGCAGCAGGATCAATACGGATGCCAGCGCCACGAAGGCAAGGCCAACTACGCTTTGGCCGACGGCCATGTGCAATTGCTCAACGCCAACGAGATTCGTTGCGACAATCAGGAGTGCTGGTGGTCGGTCAATCTATTGTACCACCAGACCCAGCAGCCATGACGCAACGGGTTAAAGCCTTTCTCACCATGGGGTGCGTTGTCGTGCTAACCGCTCTGGTGGTTGTCTTCGCCGCCGCCAAGGTCAGGCATTTTCGCAGCGGCGGCGAGGCCGGAGCCAGGGTCTGGTTTTACGATCAAAACGCGAAGCGGCTCTATCCTGCGCCGCGCGACCTGATTCCGCCGGAGGGCGACAACGACAATCGGGTCAGGGCCGTTGTGATCGGCTTCCAAGGGATGGGGAACGAAATCGGTCGGCTTCGAATCGCTTACTTGGAGAAATACAGTCCCGATTTCAAGGCGCTGCTGGAGCGGGCGCAGGCGGCCCATGCCGCCAAACGCCCGTTCGGTGAGAAGATTCCATCGCAGAACAGCCCCGACTTTCAAGACAACACGCTGGTAAAGCGCCCCGGCGAAGCCTCGTGGCACGCCGTCAGCACCGAAGAAGCGCGTCAGATCATGGCCGAATGGCGCGAGTGGCGCGGTCCCGCCGGCCAGCGCCCGATTATTTCCGTTCCTTCGATCCATTAACTAAAATCGCGCGGTCAGGCCGACGCGCGGCTTAAATGATTCGACGGGATGGTAAACATCTTGAAATGACGGCTGGGTGCTGGGCGTCACGCGGGATGGGTAAGCGTAACCGCCCGTGTGGTGTCGGCTCCCGGAAGTTCATCCGGCAGAAGGGTGATGGCATGCAGTGATTCTTGGCTCGTCCCTGTGGGGTCGAGTTTTCAGAATTCTCATAACATTCGGGAAAGGGCCGCCTCCTCAAGTGTCAAGACCAAGATCGCGACGCTTTTTGAGGAGGGTGGCGCGGTTCATTTTGAGGACGCGAGCGAGAATGGTCGGTTTGTGGTCGAAGTGGTGAAGCAAATGCTTCAAGATTGTTGACTCCATTCCCGAGTAAATCTGCTTGTAGGTTGCGCCGGCGGCAAGGCGCGCGGCCACACACTGCTGCAACGCGCGATCCATGCCCGCTTCCGGCGTCCCGGCGGCATCGAGCGGACGGAAGATCGCGGACGGCAGATGGTGCGGGCGAATCGTTTTGCCCGAACAGACTGTGGCGGCGTGTTC
>PLWR01000283.1 GCA_003165615.1 Acidobacteriota bacterium
GCGGCAGCTTTGTCAGTGTAGCCGACCTGCAAACAGCCATCGACAGTTTTTTGGAAGCGTGGAACCAACAGCCCAAACCATTTGTCTGGACGGCGAAAGTGGAGGACATCATCAAAAAGATCGAACGGGTAAGGGCCAAGCTGGAGGAGATCAAACCCGGATGCACCCAGCCCCGAGNNAGTTATTTCAGAGACACTACACTAGTGGATGATAGAATCCCTTGCCGTTGGTGAGCACGGCCGCCATGAACTCCGCTGGATAGTATCGTTTGAGCCAAGCCGATTGATACGCCTCGACCCCGTAGGCCGTGCTGTGAGCCTTGCAGAACGCGTAACCAGCAAAGCCCGTGACCAATCCCCAGACCTCATCCGTCTTCTCCGGCGAATGACCCCGGGAAAGCGCCGAAGCGAAGAACTCACCGCGGATTTCCTTGATGATTTCATGCTTCTGTTTATTCAAGGCCCGGCGCAAAACATCGGCGCGACCTGGAGGCAAGCCGGCAAAGGCTTCACAGATTTGCAGGATGTGCTCCTCGTAAACCACAATGCCGTAGGTGCTACGTAAGCATGCTTCCAGCGAGGGGTGCGGATAGGTGATGGGCTCCATGCCTTGGTAGCGGCGCGTGAACGCCCCCTTCTTGCCCTCATTGGCCGCCCCCGGCCGGATGACGCTGACGATAGCTACCAGCCCGTCAATCTCGCCAACATTGCACATGCGGCACAGGCTCGTCATGGCCGGGCTTTCAATGTGGTGAACGGCGCGAGCGTTGCCGCGGGAGATCATTTCCCAGACCTCAGGATCGCCCCAGGGTTCTTCGGCCTTTGGATCGCCCCGCAATAACTCGCCATCTCCTTTGTTCCGGGCCACACACCGCTCCAAATCCACCTCAATGCCTCGCGCGTAGAGCGTGGCCTTCACGTCTCGCATAACCGCCAAACCGCCCTGGGCCAGGATGTCCATTTTGACAAGGCCGATGAGCTCCACTGAATCCATGTCAAAGTGCGTGGTCGCGTAGCCCTTGTTGGCAACGAAGGTGGGCGTGAGTTCATGAAGCGGCTGGCGCGATAATACCAATCCGCAGGGATGCATCTTCGGATAGCGGGGCATGCCGTCCAAAAACTCCGCCATCTGAATGGCGGTCTTGTAAGGTTCCTCGTCCAGCGGCAAGCCGCGCGTTTCGGGGCCCGTGCGCAACAACTCGATCAAGCCGTCGCCGCCTTTCGGAGCCGGCCCGTCCGGCACCCACCCTCCGCCAAAACCCCACGGGAAGTGTTCGGTGAACCTCCGCACGTCCCGTTCCGACACCCCGAGCACCTTGGCCACTTCCGCGAATGCGCTGCGGGCCTGGAAGGTGGAAAAGCCACCCACGACCGCGCAATGATCGCGGCCGTATTTATCGAAGATGAGCTTCACCACGTCGTCCTTGTTGTCGTGTGCGAAATCAATGTCGATATCCGGCAACTTGTTCAAAGCCATGCGTTCCTTGTTGAGGAACCGGCGGAAATAGAGATCGAAGCGGATCGGGCATACGCCGCTGATCCCGAGGCAATAGCAGACTAGGCTGTCCGCCGCGCTGCCCCGGGTGATCCAGCCGATATTACGGCGCTTGCATTCCTGGAGAAAATCCCAAGTGATGAGAAAATATTCCTCGTAACCAACCTCATTGATGATTCCGAGTTCTTCCATTGCCTGAGCCCGGAACTTCTCAGCCCGGGTGCCGTAGCGGTCGCGCAATCCCTGCAGCACGAGCTGCCGCAAGAAAGCGCTGGGTGGCGAGCCGTCCTGAGGCCTGTAGGCAGGAAATTGCGGCTTCCCAAAGGGCAGTTCAAAATTGCACCGCTCGGCAATTTCACTCGTCAGGCGAAGCCATTCGGGATGGTCCTTGCAGGCGTGGGCCATTTCCGCAGGGGAACGAAAGTGTAGACGTCCATTCTTGCGCTTCTCCGGATGTCCCTCCTGCAGCAAGGTCAGTGTGCGGATGCTTTGCACGATGTCGTATTTCTGCCGATCACTGAGTGCGGCATAGTGAATCGCAGGACACGCCACGGCCGGCGAATTAGCCTTCGTAGCAGTCACCAGGTGATAAAAACTGCCCTTAAAGAGTTCCGCCAACCGCTCATCAGAACTGACCGCAATTAATCCCTCGCTCAAATCAGCGAGTTCAGTGAGTCGGCAAGGCCGTCGCTGTTGGTTAGCAACCGAAGCCTCGTCGGCGTTCCTGTCGGTGAGTTCGGCGTGCCGGGAAAGCAGGCGACAGAGATTGGCATATCCACGCGCTGATTCGACGTAGAGGAGCAGCGGATTCTCGGCCACGCCCAACTCCACTCCAAGAATTGGTTTGATTCCAGCCTGCTGGGCAGCGGCGATGAATTCAACCGCCCCATGGAGATTGCCGGTGTCGGTCAGTGCCACCGCTGAAATGCCGTGATGCTTCGCCAGACTCACAATGGCTTGCGGCGAAAGTGTCGAGTCGAGAAACGAATAATAGCTGTGCGTCCGTAACGGAACGTAAGTTATGATTTGCAGCTTTGCCGGAATGATCGGACGGCAGACCGGCAAATTGTTGGGGCTTGCCGCGAGCGCTTCGATGGGCGGACTTAAGAGGCGAAAATCATGACCCCGCAGAATGATGGAACGACCATGCGACGAGCGAAGTTCGTCTACAACGGCAGCGAGCCTGGACTGGGCACCGAGGCGTTGAATGGGGACGGTCAGCGGGAGGTCGCTGCGAAACCTTCCGTCGTAGAGATTTGACAACTTCAGCGAGACTAACCTCAGGCTGACGCGGCGCTTCCAGGCTTTTTTCAGCATCGCCAAAAGCCGGCCATATACCTCCGTTTCCAGATCGGTCGGTTCCAACAAACTTTCGCTCACCTGATCTTCCGCCCGGTCGTTGTAGCGCACCGTAACGGTCAACGTGCGGATCGTGCGTTGTTCGGCCCGCACCTTGGCAAAGAGGTCGTCCGCCATCCGTCGCAACGTGGCAGCAATGTATTCCTCGTCTGTCAGGTCGCCGGCAAAAGTCTCCTGATGGCTGAAAGTTTTTTGGGTCTCACGGGCCGGGACCAGCGGGCGTTCGTCAATTCCGTGGGCGAATTGCCGGATCGTTA
>PLWR01000196.1:0-4418 GCA_003165615.1 Acidobacteriota bacterium
TTTTGTCGGGGATGGAAGGGCGGGTGTTTAGCCCCGCCGCAGAACTTGGGTGGGATTTAGGGGCTTTAGCCCCTGAAGACACGCGCCTTCAGGGCCTAAAGGCCCATTCAACCCTTCGCCCATGAGTGCGCCGCAATACGCCCAGCCCACCACGGCGGGCGCGAAGACCACCGCAATCGTCCGGAGCTTTCCTGGTTTCGTCATCTCATGCCTCGCAACTGCATGGAGGTATATCGGAATCAGCGCGAGTATGATAAAAGATGTCGGCACCGATCGGTAGTCGACAATGCAATCTCTGATAGACTCTTAGCCCCAACTGCATGGTGAAATGATGAATCAAGTAGCCAGAAAGCTTTTCCGCTTCGTAAGGTCTGTGTCGCCGCCGGAGTTAAACCTGTCGCTTCTCATTTTGCGTTTCCATGGCCACTGGCCTGATCTCAGGCGCCCGAAAACCTTTAGTGAAAAAATCCAACATAGAAAGCTGCATGATCGCAACCCCCTGCTTCCGGTATTGACTGACAAGATTCTCGCCAAGGATTATGTGCGGAAGAAACTCGGCGATTCCTGGGTCACTCCCACGCTATGGTCGGGCAAGAAATTGCCGCCGCGCTCGGAGCGTAACTGGAAAGTACCTTTTGTTATCAAGGCCAATCACGGGAGCCTCTGGAATGTATTCGTTCACGAACCCGTGGCCGATTGGGCCCCCATTGAAATGAAGTGCGACCAATGGATGAACTCGCGCTGGGATCCAATTCAGTTGGAATGGGCATACAGCAAAATAGATCCCCAGATTCTGGTTGAGCCGTTCAACGGTTCGCTTGCGGACGCGCCTTGCGACTACAAGTTTTACGTTTTTTCCGGGCGAGTGGGATATTTTCAGGTTGACACGGATCGATTCATTGCCCATAAACGCCGCTTTTTCGACAGGAACTGGGTTCCCCAGGAATTTTTCTACGAGTTTCCCATAGAACGGCGGGACGTGCCCAAGCCGCCCCACTTTTCTGAGCTATTGGCTGGCGCCGAAGAACTGGGAGCAGGTTTTCCCTTTGTGCGAGTCGATTTGTATGATCAAGATAGACCCCGGTTTGGGGAAATGACCTTCTATCCGGGTTCGGGAACTATACCTTTCTCCCCTCGATCCTGGGATTTGAAATTCGGGGAGTTGTGGGTTGATACCAGTTATCCGGATGGCGCATGATAAAAGCAGGCCATGGTCAGGCTTTACCAACCCCTGATTCCCTCCTGCCGACCGGAATTGAATAGCCAGTGGAGTTGCAAACCATGAAACTTGACCCTCGACGCGAGAATCTGCTCAAACACACTTTCCTGGATTATCAACAGACGGCTGAATTCCTGCGGCACCCGCTGATCCTGGAGCGGGCAGAGGGACTCTACTACTGGGATACGGAGGGGAAGCGGTACTTCGACGCCATCGGCGGGATTTTCGTCGCCACGCTTGGACATCGCCACCCGCGCTTGATTGCAGCCTTGGAAAGACAGATGGCGAAGATGACGTTCGCCCCGCCTCTGCACGGGATCGCGGACGTCACCTTGGACTTTATCGAAAAGATTGGGACCGTCACGCCGGGCAACCTGAAATATGTGAAACCCTTCAGCGGCGGCTCCGAGGCAGTGGAGTCCGCCATAAAGTTCGTGCGGCAGTACTTTAAGCAAACCGGGCACCCCGGGAAATACAAATTCATAAGCCGCTACCTTGGCTACCATGGGGGAACGGCGGGGGCGATGGCGGCCAGTGGCACGGGGTCCCGCAAGAGCAAGTTCGAGCCCCAGATGCCTGGCTTCCTCAAGGTCTTCCCACCCAGTTACTACCGGGACCAATTCGACTCATGGCAGGAATGCAATCGTTTCTGTGCCCGCATGGTGGAGGATGTAATCGTCAACGAGGATTCGGAGACGGTGGCGGGCGTGATCGTGGAGCCGGTCGGCAACACCGGTGGCATCATCACCCCCACAGACGAGTATTTCCAGATACTCCGAAAAGTCTGTACCCGTTATAACGTCATGCTGATTTTCGATGAGGTCATCACGGGGATGGGCAAGACCGGGTCGATGTTTGCCGCCCAGACTTTTGGCGTAACGCCCGATTTGATTTGTTGTGGCAAGGGTCTTTCCAGCGGCATGATGCCGATGGGCGCTATGATTGCCCGTGAAGATATGGCCGATGCCTTCTGGGGAGACGCCGCGGACGATGTGCAATTCGCCCACGGCCACACGTTTGCCGGCAACCCCATGGCCTGCGCGGTGGGTATCGCCGTTGTGGATGAGATCGTTGAAAAACATCTGGACCAGCAGGCCCGGGAAATGGGCGAGTACCTTGCCGGCAAGCTGGAAGAACTTAAGAAATACGGCGTGGTCCGCGAAGTTCGCGGCAAAGGCATTCTGCGAGGCGTCGAGCTGGTCAAGGATACCGAGACCTTGGAGCCCTATCCTGAATTGGGCAATGCCTTGAAGCGAACCGCGATTGAAAATGGCCTGATTATGCGCATCGACCCCACTTGGTTCGCCGTCGCCCCGGCGCTGATTGCCGGCAAAGCGGAGATCGATGAGATGTGCAGCCTGATTGAACGCTCTCTGGTGCAGGCTGTGGAGGGCGTGCGTAAGCGGCAAGGGGCGGCGGCCTGACCTGCATTTATCAACACCGGCAAGCAAGGAAGCGGGTGGAGCAAAGGGTTCCCACATGCCCTCTACCCCTCACGACCTACCCCATTGAAGGCAGTGATGTATAAAAGGAAAATGGCCACGCATGTGGTCGACATGCCGGAGGCGAAAGCTGCCCGCGACTTCGCCTCGCTGCTGGCGCCAGTGCGCGCGGGCGCGGAAGTCGTCATCAAGAACGGCACACTGCCCGTGGCGGTGGCAATGAGCGTGTCACTTCGCTTGCTCTGGCAATTTCTTCGTGAGATATCCGGGTGAGATGAGATAGGCTCATACCAGGACGAAAGGGGGGGAACATGAGCAATGAAACAGCGGGGCAGGCAGGAGGACTCAACTTGAGCAATCTGTCCTCTGCCATCCAGAACTCGACCACGCCCTTCCAGAGGCCGAAGCTCAAGATTACCGACGTGCGGACGGCGGAGATTGCAGCCCATGGGTACCAGGTGCACGTCCGCGTGTACACAGACCAGGGAATCACCGGCCACGGAGAGGCCACGGACGCGGCCCATGGCGCGGTGCCCTTGCTGAATGAGTTCCGGCACTCGCTGATCGGACATGACCCCCTCAACGTGGACTTCCTGATTGAGAACCTTCGCGCCATTGGAGTCTTTGCCGGCGCGCAAGGCGGGCAGTATGCCACGGCGCTGAGCGGACTCGAAATCGCGCTGTGGGACTTGGCGGGCAAAGCTCTGGGCCTTCCGATTTACCAACTACTGGGGGGAAAGATGCGCGACCGCATCCGCATGTACTGCGATACGGCGACGCCCATCCCCGGTGATCCGGCTGCGCACGAAGGGCTACAGAAGGTGAAAGACCTGGGCTTCACGGCGCTCAAGATCGATGTGGACGAGCAATTCTCCCCGCGTAACTGGGACCGGCTTCGGCCCTTTTCGCGGACTCCGCGCCTCGCTCCGGTAAAAGTGAATCTTCTCGCCAGCAACGCCGAGATTGATTACATGATCAAGAAAATCGCGTTTGTCCGCGAGGCTTTCGACAAGAGCATCGACCTGGCCGTGGATATGCACGCACAGTACGACGTCTCAACCGCCAAACGCGTGGCGGCAGAGGTGGAGCCCTTCCAACTGCTCTTCCTGGAAGAACCCGTGCCCGCCGACAATGTGCAGGCATTACGCGACATCCGGCAATCAACGAAAACGCCCATTGCCACGGGTGAAAACCTCTATCTGCGGCACGGCTTCCGCGAAATCCTGGAAAAGCACGCCGTGGATATCATTCAACCTGACTTTCAAAAGTGTGGGGGATTGCTCGAAGCGCGCCGAATCTCGGACATGGCGCATGTGTACTATGTTTCCGTCGCGCCGCATTGCGTGGTGTCGCCCATTGGCACCATGGCTTCCTGCCACGTCTGCGCCGCCATTCCCAACTTTGTCGCTCTCGAGTGGCATTGGATCCGCAATTTGAAACTCTGGAAGGCGTTTGTGAAAGAGGGGGAAATCATCGACCAGGGATTTGTTACGGTTTCTGACCGGCCGGGGATCGGTGTCGAGATGGATGAAGAAGCGGCACAAACGGCGCAGATTCCCGGGACGCCGTGGTTTGTCCCCAACAAGTGAGGATGCACACACCAAGAAGCCCACAGCCCTCTCCGAGGGGAGAGGGTGGCCGAGGGACGAGGTCGGGTGAGGGGTCTCTGCTTGTCCCAGCCCCTTTGAGGTGCGAACATAGGTGTCCTCATCAATTTGACCCCTAAAGCCTAAGGTGCTAGTGCTTAGTTGCAGAAG
>PLWR01000196.1:4506-5049 GCA_003165615.1 Acidobacteriota bacterium
GCTTATTAATGCAACTAAGCGCTAGGTCATCAGTAGAATCCTTTGTTGGTCGTTTACGCCATGTCGCTCACCTACCCGCTCCCGAAATGGCCGTGAGGCTGTCGAAGGTTTTCGGAGGCAGTGCCGAAGCCGGGCTCACGCAGCAGGCGCACTACGACCTTGCCCAAGTTCACGCCGACCGCATCAAGCTCAGACGGCTGGAATCGACCGTGGGTTCGTCATAGAGTATTCTTGTAGCACCTAAAAAGGTGCTTTTATAGGAGCAGGCCATGCTTGACATTACCAAGGACATCCAATCGCTGACCACCTTCCGCCGCCGGTCCGGCGATTTCATGAAGCAGCTCAGAAGGAACAAGCGCCCCGTGGTGCTCACCGTCAGGTGGAAAGCAGCGGCCATCGTGCAGGACGCCGAAGCCTATCAGCGATTGCTCGATATCGCCGCCCGTGCCGATGCCGAGGAAGGCATCCGTCAGGGCCTGGATGACGTAGCCCACGGACGCACTCGCCCGGCGAGAGAGGTCTTTGACGAGATTCGCCGCAAAC
>PLWR01000150.1:0-224 GCA_003165615.1 Acidobacteriota bacterium
TGGATGGGTGGATGAATGGATGGGTGGATGAATGGATGGGGCGGACGTGCAATGCGTGGCGGGTCGGCGTTCGCGGCAGGTCGAGACGGCGAGGCCGCCGGCGCGCGGAATGGTGGTTTTGTCCATCACATCGGCCAGTTTAGCAGAAGGCGAAAAAGGGAGTGATGTCGCGGTGACACCAAAATGCGGCGTCAGCGCAAAGGCGCTAAGAGTTGAAGGCGCAA
>PLWR01000150.1:230-10995 GCA_003165615.1 Acidobacteriota bacterium
GGGTGGCGGAAACATTCAACGCCCAACATTCAATGCTCAACGCCCAACTGCGGAACGGGGCTTTCAAGTGCGGAGGTCGGAGTCTTGAGTGCGGAGAGCCCATTCGACAAGCTCAGGGCATGCCCAAGAGGATTTGCTCCAACGGGGTCGCGCCTGAAATGGGCGAGGAAAGTAATTGAAACCCGAAACCTGACCTCCATCACCGCATTAGCTTCGCATCGCCACCAGCAGAAATTACCTATTCTCCGCCACCCTGGTGAGCGTCCCGTATTCCCACTGGGGCCATCGTTTTCTCCGCCCGCTTGATTCCTGCGCCAGCCCCTTGGACATTGGGCATTGGATGTGGTTGGGTGTAGACCGTTCCCCGACGTGGCTAATCCATACCATGGCGCGTACATCCTTCAATTCATTCGAACCGGTCGCGTACCGCCGCCCGAAGCCAATCTGGTCCCGGAAGCTAGTAGCCGCACAAGCACTTGGAGTTGATTGTCCCCACCTTGCCGTCCAATGTGGACAAGTCCTTTCCGGCCGCTCGCCGGACAAACTCCACGCGCGGCAAGCACATGTCCCGAGTGAAATGGATTACTCGACCATCTCTCACCATGATGGGCTCGGTGTCGCCGTCACGCAAACTTGGCTCCGCTATCTGGCTGCAAGCAGGTTCATCCATCTCAGTTTATTCACACTGAATATCAATGTCTTCCAAGTGGTTATGCCAAAAAGTGAGTCTCCCATTCCAAGTCGTATAGGTCAGCTCGTCCTGGTTTTGCGTGGTGCCATAGATGTGGGCGTGGCCTTTTTCTTTCCAAGTTATAGCGTTTTTTGTCGCGGCTGTCTGAACCCCACTTTTCGCCAGCAGGGCGATGACTGTGGCCCGATTCATTCTGGGCGTTATTCCTCCCAAGATTGTCAATTGCCACTTTTTCACCGAAGTCTGAGGGGTTTTGGAATCGTCATCAGCGGGAACCCCGACCTCGGAGACGGCCCCTTGGCTATGCACGCTGATCTCGAAATCCTCCAGCATGCGTCCCTTATCTATATTATTATCTTTGTAATTGAAGCCATCCGCGTAAATATACCATCCGGTTTGTTTCGAACACCACTCCCGCCCGCCGCGCGGATGGCCGCCGATACACTCCCGTCCCTTACCGAACATGCGTTCGAGTTCTTCCATCGTGGTCACGCCAATTTGGACATTCCCAACCCGGGCCGTCGCGGGGATCACCGTTGGGGAGCTGATTCTGTGCGCCTCAGGTTTGTCTTCGCCACAACAAGGCAACGCGCCCGCAACATATACACAGCAGACTATTGCCGCACCGCAAATGAAACTTAGAGCTTATCCGTAAATAACATTGCGGTGTTTGAAGGAGTGGATAGGCTGGGGGTATGGCTAAAACGCAAGCGTGGGAAGTTTCCGATGAACTCTGGCAAAAGGTGCAGCCTTGGGTGCCCAAACCGTTACCCCGTCTGGCGCGCAAGCATTATCAACGGGGTCCTGGGGCTGGGCGCAAGCCGTTAGGCGACCGGCAAATCTTCGCGGGCATTGTTTATGTGCTGCGCACGGGCTGCCAGTGGAAGGCCTTACCCAAGTCATTTGGCAGTGCCAGTGCGATTCACAAACACTTTCAATGCTGGCGCAAACAGGGTTTCTTTCTGGCGATCTGGCAGGCGGGGTTGGCGGAATATGACGATCTGGAGGGGATTGCTTGGGAATGGCAAAGCATCGATGGAACTCAAGGCAAAGCCCCGTTGGCTCAGGAAGCCGTGGGCAACAACCCCACGGATCGGGGAAAAAAAAGGCAGCAAGCGCAGTCTTTTGGTGGACGGTGCTGGCGTCCCGCTGTCCCTTATCGTCGCCGGGGCCAACCGGCATGACGTCAAACTGTTGGCGCGCACCTTGGATGCCATCGTTGTGAGGCGTCCCAAAGCCAGCCGGCGGCGGCGACAAAACCTGTGTGCGGACAAGGGGTATGGGGGCCGTCCCGCCGCGCAGGTGATGCGCCGCCGTGGCTACACGCCCCATGTGCGGCAGCGGGGCGAAGAGGCGCGCGCCTGTCGGCGGGGACAGCGGGCCCGTCGCTGGGTGGTTGAACGCACCCACTCCTGGTTCAACCGGTTTCGCAAACTGCTGGTGCGTTACGAGAAGACTGCCGCCAATTTTCTGGCGTTACTACAATGTGCCGCGGCCTTGATCTGCTGGCGCATGTGCTAATTTTAATCCAGAACTCTATTTACGGATAAGCTCTTAGCCTTTCTGCATCAATCAATCCTGCCCAACCGCCCGCCGTGCGAGTGAGAAAGTCCGCGTCAATCCTCAAAGGCAAACTAAAAATCGTCACCGTGACCTCCTGCCCCTCTGTCAGCTCAAGCTTTTCGAGTGGCTCCAGGCGCCACCTGAGTAACGTGCTTTGAGTGTCGTGCTCACGTGTTTTACCTCTGCTTCACAGGGCTCGCTTCTCAGCACCATTTTAGCATTTCGATTGCCCCTGCCGCACAAATGTTACTTCGGCGTGGGCTTTCCCTTCGATGACGAATCCACGGTCAATTCCCAAGACGAATGGGTCGTGGCTATCTCCGGGTCACACAACCTCAGGCGCCGCTCGAAGGGGTGAAGGCAATCACGAGATGCCGGGCTTGCCNNGCGGAACCAGGGGGCGGCAAGCCGTCCCCCTACGACGGGAAGACTTGCGGAGTGGGGCACAGAACAGGGAGGAATGCCCTTGACATCTTCTGACAATCAGATAATCTGAAGGCATGGCAGTGAAAACAGCAACCCCTGAGGAGAGGATCGGACGCGTAGGTCAGCGCCGGCAGGTAGTGATTCCGCGCGAGATGCTGGAAACGCTCAATATCCGCGAAGGCGATTTTGTGGCGTTTCGGAAGCAAGCGAATGGCGTGCTCATCAAGCCTAAGCGGGTGGTTGATCCTGACGACGTCCTCAGCCCCGAAGAAAGCGCCCTGATTGCGAAAGCCCGCCGTGAGATGCGAGCGGGAAGGGGTATCACCCTGGCCCAACTAGAGTATGACTTGGCTCATAAACGTTCACCGCGACGCCGCAAAACAGCTTGAGGCGATCCCACCCGACCGGCGCACCCGAATTTTGAACGATATTCGGGACCTTGCCAATGATGCTTTTAGCGGTCTGGTAAAGCCACTGAAGGGTAAGAGCCACAAGGGTCTTTTCCGGAAAGTCTCGGGCCGCTACCGTATTATCTTTGAGCCCTTCCATTCGACCCGTACGGTTCATGTCCTCGGTGTTCTGCTCCGTAATGAGGCGACGTATAGATAGAGAGAGCCACGGTCAACACGGTCGTTTATGTGGGCTTTTCTTTCGATGACAAACTCACGGTCAATTCCAGCCGCCTGAGCTTGATGCGGTCGGCGTGAACCTGGGCAAGGAGACTCCCAATGGAAACAAAAGTATACATTCAGACTCAGTTGCAGAATCAGTCCGCATCGGTGGACATCGCCTCCATCATAGTGTCCAGCGACGACCGGGATATTCTTCGGCGTCTTGCCGAGAAAGTGCGTGTTCTTTCCGAACGGCCCATCGAGAAGGAGAAGCGCGACTTATGGTATCGGCACAACGACCTCGAACCGGTGCGGCCGCTCATTTTTTGCGACCCCGAGAACGGCTGGATTGAGATCATCACCGAGGATCAAATGCGCTGCCGGGGCGAACTGGCCCGCCGCTGGGAATTGGCGTTGCGGAAGGATATCTTCTGGGGTGAATGCATGGGCGATGACCGGGTCATCGAGTCGACCTTCGATGTTGCCCACGTGTACACCGAAAGTGACTGGGGTATGCACGAAACGCAGATCGGGGGCAAGGATTTTGGCGCCTACCGTTGGGAGTCGCCCCTCAAGAGTTACGATCAAATCGACGCCTTGCGATTTCCGGCTATCGTGGTGGATTACGACAGCTCGGCGGTTTTGCTGCAGACGGCGCGCGACACGCTGGGCGACATCCTGCAAGTGCGCCAGCGAAGCAAGTGGTGGTGGTCGGTGGGCATGACCCATAAATTCGTTCTTCTGCGCGGACTCGAACAGATGATGAGGGATGTCTATGACCATCCCGACGGGGTGAAGGCGCTCATGGCGTTTCTTCGCGACGGGCATCTGGCGAAGCTGGACTTTCTGGAGAAAAACGGCCTGCTTTCCGCGAACCATGACAACGTTTATGTCGGATCGGGAGGGTTCGGCTACACGCAGCAGTTGCCGAAACCGGGATACGACGCGAGGCAGGTGCGGGCGTGCGACATGTGGGGGCACTCCGAAAGCCAGGAGACCACGGGCATCTCGCCCGAGATGTTCGGGGAATTCATTTACCCCTATCAGGGACCCCTGCTGGAGCGCTTCGGTTTGAACTGCTACGGCTGCTGCGAACCGCTCGACAAGCGCTGGTCCTACATCAAGGACACGCCGAATCTGCGGCGGGTTTCCGTTTCAGCATGGGCAGACCGGGAAAAGATGGCCGAGTATCTTCAGGACAAATTCATTTATTCTTTCAAGCCCAATCCCGCGAATCTCGCCCTGCCGGAGCTGATGGCGGACGTGGCCCGCGCCGAAGTGCGCCACGCACTCGAAGTGGCGAAGGGTTGCCATCTCGAAATTATCATGAAGGACAACAACACCCTGGGCGGCAATCCGCGGAACGCGCTGCAATGGTGCCGGATTGCGCGCGAGGAGATCGAGCGGCTGCACGGCGAGAATTAGCTCCAGCCCAGAGCCGGCAGCGCCGAGGTATCCGTGGTTGGGATGGGGGCATGGTTCTTGTTGGCGCGCCCCTTCCGGGCTTGACGCAGTACCTCCCCCCTGAAATCCAGGCCGTTGGCCTGGGCCAGGGCAGGTCGCCCCGTTGCGGCTCACGATTTCCTAAAAGCAAACGGTGAAAATGACGTGGCTGGTCTGCCATCATTTCCCGTCCCATGAGGTCCGATCAAAAGAACGGACGCGCTCATTCGCGGTGGTATAGAATCCCGGTCCGATCACTTTTGAGCTTCTGCATAACGCGGATCACGACGGATTCAGTTCGAGATTTGACCACATATCAGTCAACCGTGGAGGGCAAGCGTGATGAATCGAAAACAGCGATTGGTACTGTTGGCTGTACCCCTTGTGTGGGCGGCCGCTGTCCTGTTTGTGATCCCCGCTCCTCAGGACGCAACGCCCTCCTCCGGCCTCGATCTACTTGCTACATCGCGCGTCAGTGACGTGGTTCCGGCCGCGTTTCGGGAGGGAGCGAGCCAGGTTGTCCTCGATGGCGAATGGGACTTGGCCGAAGCTAAGGGTGAGATTCATTCCGATCAGCCGGACTGGGCGGGTGCGGCATGGAAGCGCGTAAAGATGCCCAATACCATCCAACACGCGCTGTTTGAAGCGGGCGCCGCTCCCAATCCCTGGTATGGCGCCAACTGGAAAGAGCTTCAGTGGATCGCCGACCACGACTGGTATCTGCGCCGCCGTTTCCGCATCCCCAAAGAGTGGAGTGGCCGCCACGTCCGTCTTACCTTCGATGGAGTGGATTACGTAGGGGCCATCTGGCTGGACGGCAAACTGCTGGGCGTTCACGAGGGGATGTTCGGAGGGCCGACGTTTGATATTACCTCTGCATCCGCTGCGGTGGAGCATGAACTCGTCGTGCGTTTGATTCATGAAAGTCAGCCCAACGCCATGATTAAGGGCTTTGCCACCATGAAGTCAAACGTCATGAAGTCCTGCGCGCTGGATAATTGCGCACAAGCCTGGGGCAATAAGTTTCGCACGATGGGGATTTGGCGGTCGGTGCGCTTGTTAAGTTCCGGGACGGCTTATATGGAGGCCCCTTACGTCCGCACGGACGGCCTCAAGGAGAGCGTTGCCCGGTTGTGGGCGCAAGCCATGATTGTCAATACTGGCGGCGTTCCAATTGAGTGTACCGTGGCCGCGAGGATCATCGACACCGCGAGCGGGAAAATGGTCTGGGAGAACGTGGTACAACAAACCTGTGCGCCCGGAACTTCTTACTGGGAACATACCATAGATCTCAACGATGTGCGGATCTGGTGGCCCAATGGATTGGGTTCGCAGCCACTCTACCGCCTGGACCTCTCCCTCTTGAACAACGGGTCGCCCATGGATGCGATCTCGTCGCGCTTTGGAGTACGCACCCTCGAACTGCGCCGCAACCCTTCCTTGCCCGGCAAACCGTCCTCCAATCCCGGCCAGCCTGCGTGGCTTTCTGACTTAACCATGCTGCATGCGAAGCCTGACCGCTATCGATGGGGGCGCACTGAATTTTTACCAGCGGACAATCTTGTTGATTATGATGGGCTGTACAATTCCGATGAATCGCAGCGCTACCTTTTCGCGGTCAACGATCGTCCTTTCTACGTCAAAGGCGTCTGCTGGCTGACCTCCGACGACCTGCTCACCTTGACCCCGGAGCGGGAAGAATGGATGATCCGGGCGGCCAAGGCGGCGGGAATTAATCTATTCCGCCTCAACGGCGGCAACGACATTTTTGAAACCGAGCAGTTCTATAACCTCTGCGACGAGAATGGCATCCTCGTCTGGCAGGAGCTACCCTTCACCTGGACGGCGGAAACAAAAATCCCACTGATCGTATGGCGCGAACAACTGAAGCGCTCCATCTTGCGCCTGCGGCAGCACGCCTCCCTGGCGGTGTATGTGGGAGGAAATGAGTTCATGCCATATCAGGAGTTTCTGGCGCCCTACCTGGGGATCGCCCGCGAACTCGTGGCTGCTTACGACAATCGACCCTTCCGCATGTCATCGCCCGGCGGCAGCGATTATCACGCCTACTCGACGCCCACCCATCGCTTTCACGATGTCTGGGGTGGTGATCCCAACTGGTACCTCAAGCTCTGGGGCGAGGCGGCCAATTTCATCTCGGAATGGTCTTACTGGTCCTACGCGAACATGTCGCTTCTCAAGCGCATCGTGCCCCGGCAGGAACTGGAGAGCGGGCCGGTGGGCTACGATTTCAAGAAATTCTTCGACACCCATCCTACCATCTTCGACCACAGCGACCTCGGAGAGGCTGACGCTCTCGTTCCGCTGGTTCACAACAAGGCCTCCTGGTACGGTGACCTTGCGCAAGCCAGCCTGGAACAACTCGTCGAGTACAGCCAGATGGCCGAGGCTGACGTTTATGCTTACGTTTTTGAGCATTGGCGCGCGCAGTTCCCCTACAAGGGAGGCGAAGCCCTGTGGTCTTACAATTCGCACGCTCCCGCCTCCTATTGGAACCTCATCGACTGGTTCGGCCAGCCCCAGATGGGTTATTACAGCACCAAGCGCGCGGATGAGCCGATCCATATCATGGCCAATCTGCACTCCTTTTCCTGGGCGCCCGGCGACACCTTTGTGGCCTCTGTTTACGGCGTCAACGACGGATTGCAGGAGATCAAAGGCGCGCACGTGAGGGCGAGAATTCTGGACGGGAAAATGCGGCCGATTCTCATGCGGGATTGGGAAACGGCGCTACCCGCTGCTGGGATGAGGAGCGAGGCTCGGGATGTAACCTTGCCAATCCCGGCGGGAATGCCTCCGGCTTATCTCTTCCTCGAATTGACCCTGACCAGCGCGAACGGGAAGCGGCTATCAAACCGGGCGTACTGGATTCGGGTCGACAATCTGCCGAAAGATCCCGCCGCCCGTGACCAACAGTTGAGTTCCGCCGATCTCCCGGTCAAATCCGGCCCCTGGCTGAAAACTGAAATCGAAGAATCGCCGACGGAGATTACGACCAGGATTCTTGGGTGCGACCAGGTTGGTCCGGAAGCAAAGCTGCGGCTGACCATCAAAAACACCGGTCGTAACCCCGCCTATCCCGTCCGCCTGACGATCGAGCCGGACTGGTACTCTGTCCTATGGACCGACAACTACTTCTGGCTTGATCCCGGCGAAAGTGCCTCCGTGCAGGCCACCATCCGGCTTGATATGACCGGCCTCGATCCCCTGCTGAATCCGAAGGTGGCGGCGATTTCCGATTTGGCGCTTAAGGTGTCTGCCTGGAATGCCGGGGAGAGAAGCTTCTCGCTGGGGAGGCCGTAGTCTCAATGTGCAGTCGGCGGCCAATCCTCAACGTTGGTTGGAAGACCCTGAAACCGGAACATGACGTAGGGGTAGGGCTTGCCCTACCCTTAGTGTGCCTTCGGAAGGCGGCGTGGCGCGGCGGCGCGATTCCACTTCATTCCTAATGGATATTGTCAGGGACCACCACGTCGACGGGCGAGGCGCCCACCGGCACGGTGGTGATGAGGATGGAGCGATCGTTGCTCAGGCTGGAGGGGTCCGCCTGAAGGATGGCAAGGCTGGAGCCGGCGCGGTCCGCCACCACCAGGAGCCGCTGTCCCGGGTCCGGCGTCAGCGCCAGAGCATACGGCTCCACGCCCACGTGAGCGGAGGCCAGCACCTCGCGGGTTTGAACATCCAGGGCCAACACCGATCCATCCCCCGCATTGGCAATGTAAAGCACGCTCATATCCTGCCGGAAAACTCCTGCCACGGCGTCGTGGCCAAGGGGGAAGGTCTGCTCCACGTTGTCATGAAAGGCGTCAATAATGACCAGCGTGGAGTCCTGCGCGGCCAAGGCAAAAATTTCTCCCCCATCGGGCTTCAGCAGCAGGGCAGTGGGCGGCGCTCCAATCTCGATGTGGGAGAGCAGCTTCCGCGAGGCCACGGCGGCGGCGGATATTTTCTGCTCACCGGTGTCGGCAACAAACACTTTGGAATTATCCGGCAGGATCACCATGGGGCCGGGCGACTGCCCAACTTCCACAGATCCCAAGGGCTGGCGCGTTGCGGCGCTGATGAAGGTAATCTGGTTGGGGTTCTCGGAAGCGGCCACCAGAGTTTTGCCGTCGGGGGAGAGGGCGAGGCTGGCCAGCGTGCCTGCCAGGCGGAGGCGGAAGACTGCTTTGGGGATAGCTCCTTGGGGAGGAGTGCCCGCGGCCCCCTGGCAATCCAGGAAAATCACTTCGTGATCCGCCGGGTCGAGGACGTATGCGGTGCGGCCATCGGGTGAGAACGCGAGGTCCCTCGAGCTCCGACCCACATCCAGCGTGGTGACAAGCTGGAGATGGGGGAAAGCCGCAACGCTGATCTTGCCGGGGGCCGATACCACGTAAAGTTGCCCGGCGCGCGGGCGCACCAGCACACGCTCCGGCTGGGGAGAAACCGGCAGGGAAGCGGTGACGTGGAAATCCGCCAGATTCACCGCCGCCAGCGTGGCGCTCTGATGGTTTACAACGTACGCGATGTAAGGATTAAGCGGGTGCTGGCGCCGGCAGGCAAGGGAAGAACAAGTTAAAAGGCAAAGCGCTAATCGCCAAGCGAATAAGAACCGTTTACCACCAAGACGCCAAGACACCAGGTTAAGAGAGATCATAGAGAAAATCGCCGGGCTCCCTCTTTTCGTATAGGTTTTCTCCGTGTCTTGGTGGCTCAAAGTGTTTTGCTCGCTCGCCCGCGGCATCATGACGATCAACAGGAAAATCCAACGGCTGCTCACGCTTACGCCGCCATTGTAGTCTAATTCAATGGGGTGTGTCTGAGAACGATTGGAGGTCGAATCCAGCGCCTGCCCCGCAGATTTTCCCGCCGGGGAGCAATCCCTGCTGGAATTCACCGCCACTCCTTGATAGCATGGCGCATCCTGCCGGCAGCCTTGCGTGGGTCGGCCGGCCATTCTGTTTCTTGCGAGGTACTTCTCTTATGCGCTCCTGGAAAGTGTGGCTTGCTCTGGTACTGCTTTCGCTGGTGTCTCTGGTCATAACGGCGGCGCCGCTCGCCCCCGAGCACGGCGTTAATACCGCCAACATGGACACAACTTGCGCTCCGTGCAAGGACTTCAACCAATTTGCCAACGGGGGCTGGATGGCGAAAAATCCCATCCCTCCGGCCTATCCGAGCTGGGGCGTTGCCAATGAGGTCAATGAGCGCAACCGCAACATCCTCCATCAGATTCTCGAAGATGCCGCCAAGAACACCAAGGCCGTGCGTGGGAGCAACGAACAGAAAGTTGGCGACTATTACGAAAGCTGCATGGACACCACGAGGATTGACAGCGAAGGTTTGAAGCCCTTGCAGCCCGAGCTTGGCCGCATCCAGCAAATTGCCAATGTGCCCGGCTTGGAGGCTGAGATCGCGCACCTCCAGAGCATTGGCGTTGAAGCATTTTTTGAGGTGGGTTCCACGCCGGACTTCAAGGACAGCACGCAGGTGACGGGCGTAGTGGACCAGGGCGGTTTGGGTTTGCCGGACCGCGATTACTACACGCGCGAAGATCCCAAATCCAAGGAGCAGCGCGCCGAGTACCAGAAACACGTTGCCAGGATGTTTGCCCTGATGGGCGACGGCGACGCAACCGCCGCGGCCGAAGCCCAGACGGTGATGGATCTTGAGACGCAGCTCGCCAAGGCATCCCAAACTCGGGTGGAACGGCGCGATCCTAAGAACGTATATCACCGCATGCCGCAATCCGGCCTGAAGACCCTGGCCCCCAGCTTTCCCTGGGAGGATTATTTCACCGCCGTGGGCCTGGGCGGCAAAGGCGATGTGAATGTAACCGCCCCGGACTTCTTCAAGGAAATGGGGCAGATGATGGCCGCCCAGCCCATCGCCAACTGGAAGACGTACCTTCGTTGGCACTTGATTAATACCGCGGCGCCAAGTTTGTCCACGCCCTTTGTGAATGAGGATTTTCATTTCAAGGAGATGATCCTGACCGGCACCAAAGAAATTCTGCCGCGTTGGAAGC
>PLWR01000682.1 GCA_003165615.1 Acidobacteriota bacterium
CGGAGTCAAGTACATACCCACCTTAAACAAATTATGATTAATCGTGACCAGTGGGATGAATGATTGGTGTAAAAATGGAACTAAACTGGGTCTCGAAAGCTGAAGGAGTTCGCTGATATCCAAGTCTTCCTCCAGAAATTATCAATATCTAGTCAGCGAGCAGGATACAGATCATGATAATAATTGCGCCATTGTGCGAGTCTAGCCATTAAAAAGCCATCTCCCGGAGCGGACCTGATATTCCTGCCAAGCACCTATCATACCGAGTCGGGAACCTATTTGGTGTACGGTGGGGCCTGTGGTAGAGGAGACATGTTGAGGGTCGCGGAAGAGCTGTTGGAACTGTTGGCCCGTGACCATGGCAAGGAAACTCCAGCGTCCCTACAAACCCAGAAGTAATTTGTCGATGCGCTTCACCACGTNNCGGTGTAACCGACGTCGGCAAACGCTTTGCGTACGGCGGCCCAATCGATGTCGCCATCGCCGAGGTTCACGAATCGAGCCGTGACCGGGTCCCACCCCTTGCCCATCTTGAAGTCCTTCAAGTGCACCTTGGCGAAGCGCTTGCCGAGGGTGTGAATCCAGTCCTGCGGATAGCCGTAAAGGACCACGTTGCCCACATCGAAGTATTGCCTGATCCATGGACTCTTGAACTCGTCCACGTACTTTGCCATATCGAGTGGGCTGAGCAGGAACTTGTTCCATACTTCCTCGATGCAGATGATGACTTTCAATTCTTCCGCCAGCGGGATCAGGGTGCGAATGTTCTTTTGCGAACGCGTCCAGGCATCCTGGTAACTCGTTTCCGGGTTGACGACGGCGGGAACGAGCAGCACGGTTTCCGCTCCCCAGAGTTTGGCGTTATGGAGAGAAGTCCTCATGCCATCCAGCGATTTTTTCACCACGGCGGAGTCACGGGAGGAGAGCGGGTTTTCCCAGTGGGCCATGTTCATGACGGAATGGATCGGGACCTTGGCATCTTCCGAGGCCTTCTTGATTTCCTCGGCCACCTTGGGATCTTCCATGGTTTGGCCTTCCACGCCCTCGAATCCTACGTCGCCGGCAAGCTTGAAGCGGTCGGCGTAGCTCATTTCCTTGGGCAGCATGTAAATCTGCACCGCCTTCCTGATGCGCCCGGTGGCGGGAGCAGCGGCTGCCAGGGAGGTCGCTGCCGGGCCCAGGGATGCCAGCGGCGCGGCGCAGGCGGCGCCCATGGAAACTTTCAGAAAATCACGACGCGATGTGTGCTCCTTCATGATGTCCTCTAAGAATGGCAGAATAAGCGTAATGTCGGTAGTCCGTTGTCGGTGGCCAGTCGCGACGGACAACGGACTACGGACCAGGGACAACTATGCAAACTTCGTAATATCGATCTTAGGATCGTAAACTTCCTTGGACTTTTGCAGGGCGTCCCAAGTGATGGGTTTACCGGTATAAGCGGCGGTGCGCCCCAGCATGGCGCTCATCGCCGATTCTGCGCCAAGGGCGGCCTGGTTGAGGAATTGGCCACTAGTGATGCTGGCCACAAACGCCTTTTCCTTTTCGGAGTCGGCATCGTCAAGCGCGCCCCTGAATTTTCCCGCCGCGGAGAATTCTTCCGCTCCGCTGGGCTTCATTCCGGCATCCCATTTGTTTTTGCCGGCAATATTAACGCGCCAATCATAGTGCGCTGTGGAACTCCCATCGGCCCCATACAGTTGCACGGCAGCGTCAAACGCAGGATGGCCGAACTGAGCTGATCCGAAGCTGATTTGCACATCGTCCGGATAGTTAAAGAGCACATTGAAGTTGTCCTTGCAATCTCCGGCATCGGTGCGAACCTTGCGGTCGCACATACCCATGGCCTTGATGGGGTGGCCTTTCAACATCCAGTTGCACATATCAATAACGTGGATGTTTTGCTCCACAATGATGTCGCCGGAAAGTTGGCGATCCCACACCCAGTTGCGCAGCCGCTTTTCCTCGGGTGAGGCGTTGGGCCACTCGGGCCGATCGATATGGCCGCAATAGTAGTAGGCGAGGCCGCAAGCTATCTTCCCGAGCGCCCCCTCGTGGATGCGCCGCGTCAACTCCACCATGGGTGGTGCATTGCGAATCTGGAATCCCACCGCAAGGCTTATCTTGCCCTGCGCCTTTTCGCCGATGCGGATGACGTGATGTGCTCCCGGTACGTCTATCGCCACCGGCTTTTCGCAATAGACGTGCTTGCCCGCGGCGACGACCGTTTCAAGATGATGCGGATGGAAATAAGGCGGGGTGGTAATAAGGATGAAATCCACTTCCTTCGAAGCGGCGATTTCCTGATAAGCATTGGGGCCCTTCGAGAGCTGTGAGGGGTCGATGGGCGCGTAGCCCTTCGCTTGCTGCAAGTCGTCGAAATGCTTGCGCCCCTTTTCCAGTTGGTCGGCAAAAAGATCGGCGATGGCGGTCACCCGCGCCCCGGCATTCCGCACGAAACTCGAACCCACTTCGGTGCCGCGGCCCCCGCAGCCGAGAATTCCAAAACGAATCTGGGAGTTCGCGGTTGTTCCCCGCACATGCTGCGGCTTGAGAATCATAAAGCTCGCTGCCGCGGCTGCACCGAGGAATTCCCTTCGGCCCAGCTTGCTCTTGTGTTGATCGGTCATTTCCATTCCTCCATGTAAACCAACTAAAAAACAAAAATCGAAAGTCTTCCTCGGGCCGGGAAGGGTGGAGATGCAGAGGCTGCGGATAAACCATCTTCACTTGTCATCCTAAGCCCGTTTGCTGTCATCCTGAGCATAGATACCCTGAGCCTTCGGTTCGCCACTATCATGAAAATGGCCTGACCTCATATCACCGATTTGTTTTAAATGACAGCTCCGGCACTTCTTTCCGCAGCCTGTAAGGGCGCGACCCCTGCCAATTCCGGGCGACCCAGAAGGTGGCAATGATACTCGCAACGGGAACCAGAATCGAGCAGTTTGTTCAGATACGCACTTCCTTTCGATCGTTGCGCAGGTTTGGAGAAGAACGTTGGCGCAATCTTCGACTCCGTCATCGCGGTAACCGACCGCAAAGTGCTCGACAAACAGATCAAAGACATCATCAAGCAGTTCACGCAGGTAGGCGGCTCCGCCAAGGCCAAACGGGCAATCGCCAACCCGCAGTGGCGCATTCCCTAATCTGTCAAAAAGCATCGTAATGAACACTGACAACCACATCGCCAACTGGAAATTCATTGTGCTGATCAACGACCATATCGAAGGAAAGGCGCCTCATGCAACATGTCACCACCAAGAACGAACGTGATCGACTTTAGCTTGATTGCGACTTGCCCGATCCGCCGTTACTTCTCTCCCGGTTTCAGAAATTGAATCTCCCAACGGGACTGCCCGTCCACAAACAGCCGCGCGACGCGGCCGGCCAGCTTGTCGGTCTCTCCCTGACCGGTTCCCATGACTTGCCCATACCAGCCGTTGCCGACGTGTCCCGGGTCCGCATGCGTTGCCTCTTCCCGGTCCATGATCTTCTGCGGCACGCTCCATCCCTTCGGGTCCGCAAGGTCATTGCTGAAGGAGATGTAAATTCCTTCTGTGGCCCAGCTCGTATCCTTTACCCGATTCAGCACCATCACATATTGATTCAGGTAGGTGTTCCAATGAATCGCCGGCCCCCAAAAGGTCTGGCCGTCTTTGCGCTTGAGGTCAACGGTGGCTGGGAAGATGGGTGTGGCGTGCCCGCCAAGCGCCGATTCATTCCACTCGCCTTCGTGCCACACGGAGACCTTGCCCCGGGGATCGTTCCGGTCAGCATATTTCATGCGCCCCACGCAAAGACCCTGTTCGACAGGAATGGAGCTGTAATTGGTGAAGAAGAAGTAGAAGTATTCTTTCTTGGAATCGAGGAAAACGTCGAAGTCGCCTTCGCCGCCTGCATACCAAATGTCTTCCGTATCGCAGCTAATGGTTGTGGGTGACGGCTCAAAGACGAACCCAAGATGATTCCAGGTCATGCCGTTATCCTTCGATTTTAGCGCGCCAATCCGCACCACGATCGGGTAACCGGCAATGGCATCCTTACGCGGCGGACACTCGTCCGGCACCTCGTTGTGGACCCAAGCATAGACCGTGCCGTCATCGTCGCGGTAAGTACTCTCGATCCAGATAAAGAGCTTCGTTAAGCCCTCGGCATTAAACCGGGACGGCACCGCCTTACTAAGATGAAAGAGGTCCGGACCCGTGGCGCGCCAGGGTTGCTCCCAGGAATTGAAAACGTAGAGCGTGTTCCCGTCCCAGTGCGACGGGCACTTGCTGTCGGCCAGGAAAGCGGCCTTGCGGTTGGAGTTGTACCCGCCAGGGAATTTCACAAGTTTGGCACTGCTCAATTTGATCGAGGGCAGAGGGCGCACTGCCGGCGCGGACGGCGCCTGCGCTGCCCGGCCGCCGGCGAGGCTGAATCCGGCCACCAGCAGAACAGCGCAGGCTCGAACCCAGCGACCTGGTCTGTCGTTCAATTGATGTAGAAAGGACATATGATTCGACCTCCAATGAGCAGAGTAACATCCTCCTCCAAGGTGGCTTGATGAGAACCCATCCCAAAGGAGGATGCCATGTCAGACCCTTCATGGTATCACTGCTGTCCAAGATAATCGCT
>PLWR01000671.1 GCA_003165615.1 Acidobacteriota bacterium
AATTTGACCAGGGCGTGGCGCCTGATGACCTGCCCCTGAATCGCATGTTGTTGGTCTTACAGCGTGGGGCGGATCAGGAAACTGCTCTGCGGCAATTGCTCGACCAGCAGCAGGTGAAATCGTCCCCGCAATTTCACCAGTGGCTCACTCCCGGGCAATTCGGGCAGCAATTCGGCCCCGCCGATTCTGACCTTCAAGCGGTTACCGATTGGCTGACCACGCAGGGCTTTCAGGTGAGCCGGGTTTCGGCAGGACGCAACATCATTGAGTTTTCCGGCTCGGCGGGATTGGTACGGGAAGTCCTGGGTACGGAGATTCACCGCTATCGTGTGAACGGCGAGGATCACTGGGCGAACATGGCTGACCCGCGGATTCCCGCCGCGCTGGCGCCTGTGGTGGCGGGATTCGCCTCGCTCAACAACTTCCCCCGCAAGCCGTTCCACGAGAATCGGGGAACTTTTTCGCGGTCAAAGGCCACCGGCGAAATTCATCCGCTCTTCACCTTCCCTTATGGATACGGCAATTACTACGCCCTCGGCCCCGCCGATTTCGCCACTATCTATAATGTCGCGCCGCTCTGGACGAATAACATTGACGGCACCGGGCAGACCCTCGCGGTGGTGGGCGAGACCAACATCAATATTCAGGACGTGCGGGACTTCCGTAGCATGTTCGGCCTGCCGGCCAATGACCCGAACATTATCCTGAACGGTCCCGACCCTGGAATCACTTCCGGGGACGAGAGCGAAGCTGACCTTGACGTCGAGTGGTCAGGCGCCGTCGCCAAGGGTGCGACCATTGATCTGGTGGTCTCGGAATCCACCGAGACCACGGCGGGAATTGACCTCTCGGCGCTTTTCATCATCGATAACAATCTCGCGCCGGTGATGAGCGAAAGCTACGGTGAGTGCGAGGCTTATCTGGGCGCGGGCGGCAACCAGTTCTACAACACCCTGTGGGAGCAGGCCGCCGCTGAGGGGATCACCGTTCTGGTGGCGGCGGGAGATTCGGGTTCGGCGGGATGCGACGACGCGAGTGCCGGCGAAACCGCCGCCCAATACGGGTTGGGCGTAAGCGGCACCGCTTCCACTCCCTTCAACGTGGCCGTGGGGGGAACGGACTTTAACGACGCGGACAACACGGTCTTATATTGGAACCCGACAAACCTTTCCCCGTCGCAGTCCTCCGCCAAGTCCTATATTCCCGAGAGCACGTGGAACGATTCCTGTGCAGCCTTCGGATACCTTAGCGGTTGCACCCCTCCCCCCAATTCCAGCTATCTCAGTTCCGGCCTCTATCTGGTAGCGGGCGCGGGAGGGCCCAGCAGTTGCATCAATCCCACGGGCACATTTCCCGCCGCTACCTGTAATGGGATGTACCCCAAACCTTCCTGGCAGAGTGGAATCGGCGTGCCCAATGACAGCGCTCGCGACATCCCGGACATGTCCCTGTTTGCGGGCGATGGACTGCATTACAGTTTCTATGTGTATTGCCAGATGGACGCCAACGCCACCAACGGGGGCAGTTCGACCTCCTGCGATCTGAACGCTCCCTATGAGGATTTTCAATTCGGGGCGGGGACCTCGGCGTCCACACAAACGTTCGCGGGCATCATGGCGCTGGTGAACCAAGCCCATGGCCCCCAGGGCAATGCCAATTACGTCCTGTACCCGCTGGCGGCAGGAAGTGGTGCGAGCTGCAATTCCAGCGCCACTCCTGTAACCAATTCGACTTGTATCTTTTACGATGTGACGGTGGGGAACAACTCGGTGATCTGCCAAGGGGGGTCGCCGAACTGTAGCAATACCAATATCGCCTCCGGCCAATACGGAATTATGGTTTCCGGTGGCTTGCCGGCATACAACACTACCACCGGATATGACCTGGCCACGGGTTTGGGCTCCGTTAATGCCGCGAATTTGGTGAACAACTGGACTTCGAACTTCACCCCCTCGACGGCCACCCTGGCACTTTCCACCAGCCCCGCTACCAATCCCATCACCCTGACCCACGGGCAGGCGATCAACTTTACTATCGATGTTACTTCCGGCAGCGGAACCCCCGCAGGTGATGTTTCCCTTATGGCGCATACCGGCAGCAGCTCGACCAATGTTACGGGCATCGGCCCCTTTACCCTGAGTGGCGGGGCTGTTTCCAATTCGACCATTATGCTCCCCGGCGGGTCCTACAATGTGACGGCCCATTACGCGGGGAATGGGACCTTCGCGGCGAGCGACTCCACCCCCGGAATTCCCGTCACCGTGAGCCCCGAAAGCAGCCAAACGGAAGTCCGCCTGGTGACTTTTAACTCAGTCAGCGGGGCCGCGTCCTATGGCACTACGACTACCGCGTATGGATCACCCTACGAGCTGCGTATGGATGTGACCAACAGCAGCGGCAATCTCTGCGCTAATTCAACTACCGGATTGATCTCCTATGGCTGCCCAACCGGATCCTTGACCGTGGTTCCGGCGCCCATCGACCAAAGCCCCCCACCCGGCACCGTTCCCGGCCAGTTCAAATTGAACAGCCAGGGTCACGCCGAAGATTATTGGATCCAGCTCCCACCGGGGCAATACCCTTTTGTTGCCACCTATGCGGGCGACAATAGCTACACCGCAAGCACTTCTCCCACAGTTCCGATTACGATTACTCAAGCCACGACCACCCTTGCGAGCTGCAGCCTGCCCTCCATCCTGGACGCTGGAACGGGTATTAACTGCTTGGTTACAATAAGCACGACCAGCAATGGAGCCGTCCCAACAGGGACGGTGCAAATGATGAATAACGGCGCCCCGAGTGGGTTCCCAGGGGTGGGAGTCATCGGGAGTGCCTACTCGAACGCCACCGGAGCCTACGCCACGGCACGGGCAGACTTCAGCACGCCTCCCTTGCCGGTGGGAACGGCGAGCATCACCTTCCAATACAGTGGCGACGTCAATTACTCCGGATCGACCACGTCGCCGGCAGTTACGATCAACGTGACCGACTTTACCGTGTCCGCGAATCCGACGAGCATTACCATTCCGGCGGCGGGGCAATCGGGGAATTTGACGCTCACCGTAACTCCCGTGAATGGATTTACTGGAACCGTGAACTTTAATATTGCGACCGCCTGTCCGACGGGGGCGACCTGCACGATTTCTCCGCCCTCCGTGACCGTGACGGGATCTTCGCCTGTGACCGCCATATTTTCGATCGCTACGACGGCAAATGTCAGCCCCAAGCCGCACACTCCGCAACCCAGAGTCCCTCCAGGTTTTCGCCTGCGCCTCGTGTGGCCGTGGATGTTGGGGTGTTTGCTGGCTTTGGCGGCGCTGCTGAGCTGGGCCATAGTGCCGCGACGTCCGGTGGGCTGGCTGCTCGTGATGGTGCTGCTGGTGGTAGGAGTCTGGGTTGCCTGCGGTGGCGGAGGCGGGGGTGGCGGGGGCACTCCCCCCCCCACGGCGCCCAATCTGACCCTTTCCACAGGGAGTCTGGCGTTTGGCCAGCAGAAGGTCGGCGCGACCAGCGCGGGGCAGAGTGTGACCTTAACCAACGCCGGGAATACCACACTGAACTTCACGGGCACCTTCCTGTCCGGTTTGAATTCCGGGGATTTCTCCCAGACAAGTACTTGCAGTAACTCCCTGGCAGCATCCGCAAACTGCGTGATCACTGCGACATTCACCCCTACAGGGGCTGGTGTGCGCACTGCGTCGATTGTTATTAACGATAACAGCGGCGTTCCATCGAGCGTCAGCTTAAGTGGTACGGGAACCCTGCCCAACGTTGGCCTGTCGCCGTCGAGTCTCGCCTTCGACCCGCAGAAAGTGGGTACCACGAGCTCTACGCAGAGCGTGACGCTTACCAATACGGGCAGCGCCGCACTGGACATCTCGAACATCAGCCTCGGAGGTCCGAACTTCTTGGACTTCGCGGAGACGAATACGTGCGGGTCGATTCTCGCGGCGGGAGCCAATTGCGCGATTAGTGCGACATTCACCCCGACACAAACCGGGTCGCGCAGCGCAATAATTTATATTTCCGACGATGCCGGTGTCGACCAACAATCCGTCGGGCTGAGCGGCACGGGGACGTCGCCGTCAACGCCACCCGGCAATTACTCTGTTCAAGTCAATGTAGTGAGTGGCAACGACGAGCACGCTTTAACCATTCCGGTGGCCGTTCAGTAAGCATTACAAAGCTTGGGGATTTGCCCCCACTCCGGCACATACATTCCGTTTGAGGAATCCAGCCTACGCCGCCTTCTGGCCCTGCTGGTCCGGCTTTGACACTACAGACACCAGGTTTCTGCCCAGCACCGCGGAGGCCGTCAGCACTCCGCCCATCAGCGCTCCGGTTACGCCTAACGTGCAAACATCCTGTCCCGTAAGGTATAAATGGTAATTCTCCATATACCTGGGGAAAGGTGTACGAAATGATGAATAGAGTATAAAGCTGCTTTTCGCCTTTAAAAAAACAAGAATGGTTTGATGTCAGGCCGGATTCGCGCGGCGCCGACAGATCGAAGGGCATGACGAAGCAAATACGGGAACCGCGCCATTGGCTGGGGACGACGGTTTCAGGCTTCACAAACCAAACGCGCCGCGGGCGGAAATGCCGCGGCGCATTGGGCAATTATAAGGAGGGGCACTCGCTGGTGCTGTTTTTCGTCCGGGACGTAATCGGTTCTTCCGCGTCGCCTATAGGAATTTCGGCCCCAGCCGTTTTCGCATAAGCCCTAACAACCCAAGCCCGATTACCGCAAGGCCGCAGGTGGCTGGCTCGGGGGTTGATGCGACCGCGCCCGTGGGGTTGAACGCACCGACGGCGTAGTACCAGCTTCTACTATCTCCTTCGCCGTTGTCGATCTGTAGATCGGTAATGCCGACTCCGGTCATCTCTGAAACCGCGATGCCGT
>PLWR01000703.1 GCA_003165615.1 Acidobacteriota bacterium
CGTGTCCGTCGTTGTCGTAGTCCCCGGCGGCTGCGCCCATGCAATAACCTGCCCCCTGCACGCCGGCCTCGATCGTCACATCCGTAAACTTCATTCCTCCTTCGTTGCGATAGAGGCGGTTGAAATACTTCGGGGAATCCTTCTCGAGGGAGGGAATAGCGGCCCCGTTGGTGAAATAGATATCGGTTAAGCCATCCCCGTTGTAGTCGAAGGCNNGTGTGGCATGGTTCTCAAGCACAAAGTCCAGGCCCGCTGCGCTGGCGATATTTCTGAACCGAATCGGACTGGGGGCCGAGGGCATTCCCAGGCTTACCTTTGGCCATAGAGGCCATCCCAGCCCTGATCCACAGGCCATCCGGCCAAGAAACGATCTTCGATTCATTTGTGAATGCCTGCTTTAACCAGATTACCGTTTTCAGTCTTCGCGCGGCCAGTAATGTACACCCGTGCGCCTCTGAATTCAATTTCCAGCCCGGTTTCCCGTGCTGGCCTTCTGGCGATCAGGGTGCCCAGCGTGAATCAGCGGTTTCTCTCTACCCAGTCTCGAATTCTGTCCAGAGCTTTCTGGATTTTTTCCGTCGAATTAGCGAAAGAGAACCGAAGGTACCCTTCGCCCTGAGCACCGAAGGCCGTGCCTGCGAGGCAGCCTACCCCAGCTTCATACGACAGGCAGTCCCACATGCTCAATCCATTGCGCAAATCTAAACTTCACGAAAACTCGTATTAAACGATTTGTTTATAAACAGATATCTGAAGGGAAGAATACTATGGCAAGACATGTTCGTTGTCAATATCCATTAATCGCTTATTTTAAATGATTTAATTAGCATTAACGGGACTCTGTACACAATATTGAGGCCTGAAAACGTCGACTGGAAAAATGACAATCTATTTTGTCGTGAAACGTTTAATATATTTCTTGACATGACAATAGACGTGCGGTATTTCAGTTCATTGTTCCCATCGGCTTGTTGGGTTGGCTGGATGGGCGCATTCAGATCTCAGACCGGAAGAAGGTCAAGAAGCTGCTGGCGGCGGATGAATACGAAGCCTACCTTCAGAAGGGAAAATCCCGTTAATGCGTTATTTGCCTAACTCCGACTCCGACCGCGCTGCCATGCTGAAAGCCACGGGGAAGAGCCGGGTGGAAGAGCTTTTCGACCAGATTCCGAGTGAACTGAGACTGCAAGGCCGGCTCAACCTCCCGGGGCCGCTCGCAGAGCCTGAGATCCTAGACTACTTCCGCACCGCAGCGCGCGAGAGCAGCAACGACTACGTCTCGTTTCTGGGGGCGGGCGCCTACCGGCATTACATTCCCGTGGCGGTGGATGCAATGCTCTTGCGCGGAGAGTTCTTCACCGCTTACACCCCTTACCAGGCAGAGATTTCCCAGGGAACTCTGCAGGCGATGTTCGAGTTCCAGANNTGATGGCGATGCGCGTGACCCGCCGCAGCCGCGTGGTGATAGCCCACACCCTGCACCCGGAATATCGCCAAGTGCTCTTGACGTATGCCCAGCACCAGAATGTGGAGGTCCGGGAGGTTCCCTGTACTGCCTCGGGCCAGATCGACCTGGGAAAACTCGGCGACACGCTCAACGCCGAAACGGCTGCGGTGATAGTTCAATCACCCAATTTCTTTGGCGCCCTCGAACATACCCGGCAGATCGCCGACCTTGCGCACCGGAGCGGCGCGCTGCTGATCGTGGTGGTCGCAGAACCGTTGTCGCTCGCGGTCGTGAAGCCTCCGACCGAGGCAGACATCGTTTGCGGCGAAGCGCAATCGTTCGGCATTCCCTTGGCCTTCGGGGGCCCCTATGCGGGGTTCCTGACCACCAGGAAGCAGTTTCTGCGGCAGATGCCGGGCCGCCTCGTTGGCCAGACCGTGGACACCGAAGGCCGACGGGGCTTTGTGCTAACGCTCGCCACGCGCGAACAGCACATCCGGCGCGNNCACCTCGAACATCTGCACCAACCAGTCGCTGTGCGCGCTTGCGGTCACCATTTATCTCAGCCTGCTGGGGAAGCATGGATTGCGGAAGCTGGCCGAGCAGAACCTGGCCAAGGCCCATTACGCCGCCCGACAACTGTCCGCCATCCCGGGCGTTGAGTTGCCTTACTCGGCACCCGGCTTCAACGAATTCGTGGTCAAGGTACCACGGAGCGCCGAAGAACTGCTCGCCGAGCTCGAAAGGCACAAGATCATTGGTGGATTGTACCTGGGGAGATTCTACCCAGAGCTGAAAGACCACCTCCTGGTCTGCATCACCGAAACGGTAAGCCGGGGGGCCGTGGACCGCGCCGCGGAAATCTTCCGGCAGACCGCACAATCTTGTTTGGCGGACCCCGAGCCCGCCGCCCGGCTCGCCTAGAGGAAAGGCAAGCGCCAGAACTAAGGACTTAAACGACGCGGTGAGTCCCTCAAACAATCCCATGGAAAACCGCATTCGTGAGGCCCGGCCCCACATCACCAGAAACGAGAAGCTGATTTTCGAGCGCAGCACGCCGGGGAAATCCGGCGCGGACCTGCCGCCGCTGGACGTGCCCGTTGCATCCCCCCGCGAACTGCTCGGTCCGGAGTTTCACCGCGAGACAGTCGAAGGCTTCCCGGAAGTCTCCGAACTGGAAGTCATCCGGCACTTCACGCGACTTTCCACTTGGAACTATGGAGTAGATACCGGCATCTATCCGCTCGGCTCTTGCACCATGAAATACAACCCGCGAGTGAACGAAGTGGCGGCACGGCTGGAGGGTCTGGCGAGCGACCACCCTTATGCTCCCGAGCACCTCGTTCAGGGCTGCCTGAAGGTGCTGCACGAAACGGCGCGCTGTCTGGCGGAGATCACTGGCATGGATGCCGTCACTCTGCAGCCCGCGGCGGGTGCGCAAGGCGAATTGGCCGGAATCCTGATGATCCGCGCCTGCCTCACCGAGCGCGGCAATCCTCGCAAGTACATCCTGATCCCCGACTCGGCTCACGGAACCAATCCTGCCAGCGCCACATTGGCGGGCTACGAGGTGCGGAACATCAAGTCCGGCGCGCAGGGCTGCGTGGACCTGGCCGAACTTTCCCGCGCCATGAACGAAGACGTGGCCGGATTGATGCTGACCAATCCCAATACGCTGGGAATTTTCGAGTCCCAAATCCGCGAGATCGCTGACCTGGTGCATGCCCGTGGCGGCCTGATGTACATGGACGGGGCCAATATGAACGCCCTGGTCGGCGTCGCGCGCCCGGCCGACTTCGGCATCGATGTGATGCATCTCAACCTGCACAAGACCTTCACCACACCTCACGGGGGGGGTGGACCGGGCGCAGGTCCGGTGGCGGTGAAAGAGCTTCTGGAGCCCTACTTGCCCTTGCCAGTAGTTGAGAAGACGGTGGACGGCGACTTCTACCTAAACTTGGACCGTCCCCAGAGCATCGGACGGGTTCGCGCCTTCTACGGAAACTTCGGCATGGCCGTCCGCGCCCTAGCTTACATCCAGGCCAACGGCTTTGAAGGCTTGCGCCAGACTACCCGGGACGCCGTACTCAACGCCAACTACCTGATGAGCCAGATCAAGGACCGGTTCGAACTCCCTCACGACCGCACCTGCATGCACGAGTGCGTCTTCTCCGACCAGCGCCAGGCCGCGTGCGGCGTCCGCACCGGCCACATCGCCAAAAGGCTGATCGATTACGGCTTTCATCCTTTCACCACCTCGTTTCCCCTGATCGTTCCCGGCGCGCTCATGATCGAGCCTACCGAGAGCGTCAGCAAGGAGGAGATGGACGCGTTCATCGATGCCCTAGGTTCCATCGCCCAGGAGGCCGAAGAGGATCCCCAGTTGGTTCTCAAAGCCCCCCACTCCACGCGCGTCTTCCGCCTCGACGAAGCCGCCGCTGCTCGTAATCCCAACCTCCGATGGGTGCCGTGATGCGGGGTGTGGGTAAGAGAGTATATCCTTGTGCTTAGGTGACCGAAGTGATCCAAGGACAAGAGTTCACTGGGAACTTTCAGGCTCTGCTTCTTGACTCCCATAATCCGTGAAATGCCGCGAATACTAAGATCTTATCCGTAAATAACTATTGAAACGTCGGAGAAATTAAGGCAAGATAGTGACCCAAGATGCCACAGATAAAATCTTGGGAAGTTTCCGACGAGTTTTGGGCGAAGGTAGATCCCCTGATACCCCTTTGACAGCGTTCCGCCAAGCGCAAGTACCAGCGCCGACCGGGAGGCGGGCGGAAGCCGATGCCGGCGCGCCAGGTCTTTTCCGCGATCGTCTATGTGCTGCGCACCGGGTGTCAGTGGAAAGCCTTGCCGAAGGAATTTGGAAGCGCCAGCGCGATCCATCTGCATTTTCAACAATGGCACCGGGCAGGGTTCTTCCTGGCGTTGTGGCGGGCGGGATTGGCGGAGTACGCCGAGATGGAAGGCATTGCCTGGGAC
>PLWR01000383.1 GCA_003165615.1 Acidobacteriota bacterium
GCGCCGCCGCCTCCAATCCCTGGATCTTCCGCCAAATGGCGGAATTCTTCGCCACCGGCGCTTACCGCGAGGCGGGTGACGCGGACCGTTACGAAATGATTCGCACTTATTACTCCATGCTGGTGGCTGAGGAAATTCCCGGCGCCATCGGCAAGATGAAGCAATTTGCCAGTTGGTTCACGCATGGGGTGCGCAACGGAACGGAATTACGACGGCAGGTGCAAAGCGCGCGCGAAACCGGCGAAGTGCTCGAACGCGTGGATGCGTTCTTTGTCTCGCTCGCTGCCGACCCAGGGAGGACGGAAGCAGCCATCGCCTCCTGAAAGAGCAAAAGGACAATCATGGAACCTTCCGACGAAAACAAAAGGAGCCAGCGCCGGGTGGAAGCCGCCATCGCCATCCGGGTACAAGGGGTGGACTCGGCGGGCATGACCTACGACGAGGACGCCACCGCGCTGGAAGTAAGCCGCCGCGGCCTCTCCTTTCTCACCCCACGCGAATTGGCCACCTTTGCCACTCTCACCGTTATTATCCCCGGCCGCGGACCGGTGCGTCCCGACGAAGGTGCCACGGATTTTTTCACCGAAGCCACCGTCGTCCGCAGCGTCAAAGAAGACGGGCAATTCTACCGCGTGAGCGTTCGCTTCATGGGAGCCACACTTCCCATGTATAGCGCGGAAGGCAGTTAACGGCAGGAAATCGTGGCGATGCGGGGAAACCGAAAATCGTCAGGCGATGTGGAAATGGGGCTAGAGAGGTTTTGATTTAAGTGCTTACATGTCTTGTAGCGCTCGACGCTAGGACGTTGTTGCCGCGCCAAGATTTCGTGCCACGGGCGTCCCGCCCGTGCCCGAGCACGGCCGGGACGGCCGTGGCACGTCTCAGGTTCCGGCTTCGCCCCGCTGTATACACTTAAATTAAAGACGCTCTAGGAGTGGTTTCCCGCGACGGAAANNTACACTTAAATTAAAGACGCTCTAATTCTTGCGGCTTTTCTCCGCTTGCAGCAGGCGATAGGCGTCGCTCTTGGAAACGCCGCGGGCGCGGGCCACAATTTTCAAAGCGGCGCGTTCATCAACTCTTTTCCCCGCCATGACCGCCTGAATTTCGGAGATGATTGACGCCGCGCGCGGGACGCCCTCCTTAGACTCCGCCACCGCAGGCAGGCCAATGAGCACCGTAATTTCACCCTTCGCCGGACGTTTCTTCAAATGCTCAAGGGTGCTGCTGATGGTCCCGCGCAGGAATTCCTCGTGGATTTTAGTCACTTCCCTGGCCACGACCATTTCCCGCTCGCCCAGGATTTCCCGCGAGTCTTTCAGCATCTCCACCAAGCGGTGCGGCGCCTCGTAGAAGACCAGCGTGCGGGTGGCGTCCTTGAGATCCTCCAAAGCCTTCCGGCGCTCGCCCTTCTTGCTGGGCAGGAATCCCAGAAAACGGAACTTATCGACGGGCAATCCGGAAGCGGCCAGCGCCGCCACGAAGGCGGAGGCACCGGGAACGGGAATCACGGGGATGCTGTGGCGAATCGCCAGATGCACCAGCCGGAAGCCGGGGTCGGACACGACGGGCATGCCGGCATCGGTAACCAGGGCAATGCTGCTTCCCTCTTCCATCTGGATAATCAGCTCGGGCGCGCGCGTCATCTCATTGTGTTCGTGGTAACTCACGGTGCGTGTCGCGATCTTGTAAGCGTTCAGGAGGGTCTGGGTGCGGCGTGTGTCCTCGCAGGCAATAAGGTCCACCTCTTTGAGGATGCGAATGCCCCGCAGCGTCATGTCCTCAAGATTTCCAATGGGAGTGCCGACTACATAAAGTTTCCCGTGCTCGCCATTCGCTGGCTCCAGGGGATCAATAAAGCTTGCTCGTGCTGGCATAGAAGGTTGACCATCCGTAATCGTAATTGAAACCAGGCGAACAGTGTATCAAGTCGGTGCGCGTATCTCAAGCCGCTCGGGAATGATTGCAGGGTTCCGTCAAAGTCCACGANNGGCAAGAAATTCGACCCCGCAGGGGTCGAACATCCCTCCGCCGCCCTTTCCACGGGTTTCACCCGTGGCTAATGACCTTCGGCCCCTGCGGGGCCGCCAAGCTGCGTCGACTTTGACGGAGCCCTGGGAATGATTGGGATCCGGGAGCAACACTCGCATCCGGGGGTTTGGTGCGGTCCCAATTTCGGGTGCAGCGCCGGCTTCCAGCCGGCATGGAGCCGCCAAGATGGCGGCGCTACGCCGCAGATTAGCACACCACCCGGGGTTTCTGGGTCTTTATCACGGCGTGCCTAGTGTGGTAGTATGAGACAGGTTCGTAGCGGAGGAAGTGCAAGACGCAGGCCGATACAACCCCATTGCGCCGTCCATCATCACTGTTAGGGGTTACACGAAGCTTCTCGCACGGGTGCAGAATAAGCCCGAGGAATGGGATCAAAGGTTAATGTCAGCCAGCAATCTTCAGGTTGAAAGTGGCCCGGAAAAGGTTCTAGTCAAGAACGAGGCCGCAGCGGACGAGCTTTTCAAGATCGCGCTCGATGATCCCCCCAACCTTTTCGTTTCCGCATACGGTCAGATTCGCGACTGGCTTCGCGAACCGAAGGAGACGGTACCGGCGCTTTACTATCGCGGTAAAGTCAAGCTGCCCGCCACAGATCTGAGCCCCTGGTTCATGGATCTGCCCTCCCAGATCAAGGTCGCATTTGAAAAGCCTCGTGACCCGATCGGTATTTACAACCATGTTCAGCAGGAGAAGCGGGCGCTGTGCGCGTTCGTTCTTGCCTTGGCCTTGGGGGCAGGCGCCTGGTTCTGGAGGCATGACACCGGTTTGCTCTTAGGGGTGATTGCCGGATTCGCTCTGGGCGAATTGGTGGGCTCGCTGATATTTAAGAGCCGGCCCTATCCTGCCGACATGTGGCACGACTACCGAATGCAAGCAGCCTCCTGGGTTAATTCCCTGCTGGTACACGGCATTGCCCTGACACTCCTCCTGCTGCCCTACGTTTTGGAGCGGATGTGGCAGCCAGTGAAAGCCGCCACCAAGGTGGAGGCCGTGGATATCTCGCCCTATCTCCCACTCCTTGCTCCCGCGGGGGGCAAGAAAGCTGGAGGCGGCGGAGGCGGAGGAGATCGCTCGCCGACGCCCGCTTCCAAAGGTGCTATTCCCAGATTTTCCAAGATGCAGCTTGCGCCACCCATGGCCGTAATTCCCAACCCGGCCCCCAAGCTCGAGGTGGCGCCAACCCTGCTGGGGCCGCCGGAATTGAAGCTCCCGCAAATGAGCTCCAACATGCCCTGGGGTGATCCCAATGGGGTCGTAGGGCCCGCCTCCAACGGTCCGGGATTTGGTGGCGGCATCGGCAGCGGAGAAGGCGGCGGAGTTGGTTCCGGCAAAGGCGGGGGCCTTGGTCCGGGCGAGGGTGGTGGCGTTGGTGGAGGCGTTTATAGCGTGGGAGGTGGCGTCAGCGCCCCTATCCCCATTTACAAGCCCGAGCCCGCATATTCTGAGGAAGCCCGCAAGGCGAAGTACCAAGGCATCGTCGTGCTCTATATCATTGTCGACACCCAGGGGGACGTAACGGAATGCCGAGTCCTAAAGCCCCTGGGTCTCGGCTTGGACGAAAAAGCTGTTGAAGCCGTAAAGACGTGGAAGTTCAAACCTTCCATGAGAAATGGCACGCCGGTTAAGGTGTACGTCAGTGTGGAAGTCAGTTTCCGGTTATTCTAAGCACCCTGCCTACCAGCCCGGGCAATGTGCGTCAAGGAGTTTGAAAAAGAAACCTTGACAGGCGCGTGGTCGCCCGTTAATTCTATCAGCATGCCTCATTGGGAGGTCGTCTAACGGTAGGACTGCAGACTCTGGATCTGCGTATCGGGGTTCGAATCCCTGCCTCCCAGCCAATATTTTCAATAACTTAGCTAATGAAAAGCCCTAATGCGCATCAGGCTCAGCATCAGGGTTAATCTTCGGTTCGGCGATTTGGCCTTGACCCGCCAGGATGGCATCCGAGGGCCGGCGACGCTCGTTCTGGGCCTTCTCCATTTTCTGGAAAATTTCCATCTCCGCCTGCGCCTCGACGCTATTCCCCAGGTGTCGATAGGTGGTGGCGAGCAGGTAGTAGGTGTTCGGTACGGTGGGATCCAATTGAATGACCTTTTGCAAATAGACGAGAGCGCGATCATACTTGTCGGTTTCCATGTATAATTTGCCTATATCCCGGTAGGCTTGCGCAAGGCTCGGCTTCTGCTGAATCGCCCTTTGCAAATACGGTAAGGCCTTATCATACTGGTGCTTCTGCAAGTAAATATTTCCCAGCTTCCAGGTACACAGGTAATCTTCCGGGGCGATTTGGAGTTCCGCTTCAAATTCCGGTTTCGCCTCGTCATAGTTGCCCGCGAGCCAGTAAATATTGCCCAAGGCGTGATGTAGGCCCGGCGCCTGCGGATTCGCTTTCAGCGCCAGCTTATATTCGATAATGGCGTTGGAAAACTCCTGGCGCTCTTCGAAGGATTTGCCCAGCACTTGATCATAGCGATAGGAGTTGGGAGCCACCCGTGCCATCTTCCCGTAGGTATTAAACATAAGGTCGTAGTAAGTAGTCCCCAGGGTGTAGAGCACGTCCTCATCGTTGGGAAAGACCTTCTGCGCTTGCTGCAAGACGTGCAGCGCCTCTTCCTGCCTGCCGAGCTCAGTATAGCTGGCCCCCAAATTGATGTACGCTTCGCGAAGCTTGGGGTTCACAGAAATAGCTTTTTGCAGGGGCTTGATCGATTCTTCGTACCGGCTGGTGCGAACATAGGACATGCCCAGGTAATAGTTGGGCCCCTCCAAGGCAGGCTTCCGTTTGAGAGCCTGGTGAAAAGCTCCGATAGCCTTCTCGTAATCCCTTTGAAGATAATAGGCAAGTCCCAGGTTGCCATAGAGCTCCGGAACCTCCGGCATCAATTTCACCGCGGCCTGGTAACCGGCCACCGCCTGCGCGTAATCGCCCTGCTGCTGCGCTTGCTTGGCGGCCTGAATATAATTCTCGGCTTCCTCTTCACGGCTGGTTTGCGCCGCCGAAGATAGAGGCAGGAAGCATATGACGAGACAACTCAGGAAGACCAATTGGGCATACATCTTTGCTACTCCTGGGCAAAGACTGCTACCAGTAACCCGGAGATGCCGGGAAAGCAATTTCCCGCCGCCCTGTTTTGGCGAGCTATCTGATTCAAAAACCGTCATTGAGACCTCCTGAGTTTGCAGCCAAGCGCATCCCCATCCTGATGGCGGAGCAGGTTTGCTGATCTACTTCTTTTCCTGAACTTCTGTGGCCCGGGCGCCTTCCACAATCTCCAAAAGGCCATTCAGCTCTGCATGGGGCACGGTTTGTTTGATTCCAGATGGCCACAGGACTTCAATAGAATCCACCTGTTTTGCGTCCCCGAGGCCAAAATAGAGCGGAAGGTCGCTCTGCGACAGATAACCGGACTTGCCATCCATGACCTTGGTCATCTTCAGGTTTCCAGCGGATACAACGACGCGAGCTCCCAGTCCCTCGCGATTGGATTTTGTTCCCACCAGCTTGACCTTCAGATAGGAAATCTTGTGTCTTTGCGCCAGGTCGCTGATCAGAACCTGGGGATGGTTGTTAAATTCGTTGGTCACAATATCCAAGTCACCGTCGTTATCCAAATCAAAGATGACGGACGAGCGCGATGCCAGGGAACTCAAGACAGTTAACTTTCCGACGTGGCCCTTGCACTCGCTGCGGGTAAAGTCCTCCCCATCGCAATCCACATCAAACCAAGGCATGACGGTTTGGTTGTCGCGTCTGGGCTCCACCCCCAAAATGAATTCACTTTGCACGAATGACTTTCCGGCATCATTCAAAAGAAGGGAATTGATACCGTAGCGGAAATAGCAGGCCATCCCGGCGGTAATGAAGATGTCTTGATAACCATCGGCATTCAGGTCATCCACACTGACTCCCCACGGCCAATAAGTCTCCAGCCCGATTTGATCCGAAATCTCCGCAAACTTGCCGTTGCCCAAGTTCTTCCAGAAGGCGTTTCCCCAAATGCTCTTCTCATGCCCCACCACAAAGGAATCCGGCCACATCATGACGGATTTGTTCTTCTCCTGCTTATAGTCATCGTAGCTGAGGTCATGGCTCATGTCGGAATGCATGTCGGTAACGAACAAGTCCATCAGCCCGTCATTACTGAAGTCGAAAAACTTGATTCCCATGGCCCCCCATGGGGTCCTGGGAAAGTATTGATCGGTCTTGTCGACGAAATGGTCGCCCTTGACGTTCTCATAAAAATGGTTGTTTCCCTGCATGTTGAGGATATAAAGATCCGGGTAGCCATTGTTGTTCAGATCGACAAAGCTGGCATCACCGCTCCACCCACAGGTGGTTATTCCGGAGGCCTTCGTCACATCCTGGAATCGATTGTTACCGAGGTTCTTATACAAAATGCACGGTTCTGTGCGATCGGGATGAAGTTGTCCGGAAAAGGCGTCGGCCAATCCAAGGTAGGCCCCGCTGGGGCCTATCTTATCGCTTGTGTAGCGGCCGATGTTGCACAGGAAGAGGTCCACCAACCCGTCCCGATTGTAGTCAAAAAACACGGCCCCGGAAGAATGCCCGGAGTAATTGAGTCCGGCCTGCTCCGTGATGTCGGCGAACTTGCCGTTGCCGAGGTTGTGGAAGAGGTGGTTGCCGTGTCTTACGGTGGTCACGAAGAGATCCGGTTTCCCATCATTGTCAACATCGGCAAAGGACGCCGTCACGCTGATCTGACCGCACAAGCCCACTCCCGCTTTCCCGGTGATGTTTTCAAACCGGCCGCCCCCCAAGTTCCGCCAAAGCTCGTTGCAACCAATCTGATTCACGAAATAAATGTCATAGAGGCCATCCCCGTCCACGTCCGCCACGGCAATGCCGTTGCCGTGGTCATAATGAGTGGCCTTATAGTCCTTCATCGCGTCATCCGTAAGGGAATTCTTGAAGGTGATTCCACTCTCCGGAAATCGGTCGACAAACTTGAAGTCGTGAAATACCTTGTAATCACGCGCTTGTTCCTCTTGCTCCTTTTTCCTCCGCAACAGCCAATCAAGTTCATATTGGCTCCGGGGCTGACTTAACTCCTGCCCCAGGTAAAGGTAGCGTGGCGGAAGCTCAACGGACGCGGATCCCCGCGGCGGCGCGGCGTTGGTCTTGCCCCCGCGTCCCGCCGGGGAGGAGAGAGCGAGAACCAGAATCACACCGGCGGCGAGAGCCAAAAATAAACTCTTGGGCCTCATGAGAAACGACCTCCGTTAAAATTGCCGGACGACGAAATCAGTCCAAATTCTATCGAGGCACATTATATCTGCATGAGATTCCCGGCACAACCGTGCTGCATCCCGGGTAACAGAACCCCTAAAACGCCGATAGCGGGCCGACTGGATTACCACCTCCAGCCTGCCCGCTATCGGAACATCACACTACTTTTCGGTTAGGGCCTGAGTTACCACTTCAGATTCACGCCGAATTGAATGACCCGCGGGTTATCTGCGGTGTTGTAAGCCGTACCAAAGCCCGACTGTCCAACCTCCCATTCGGTCGTATAGGCGCCATTGTTATCGTCGAACACATGGCGGTTGAAGACATTGAAGAAGTCAGCCATGAAGGTCAGCTTCCATGACTCATGAATGTTCCAGTCTTTGACCAGGCGCATGTCCTCATTGGGCCAGGGGAAATTCCGCACCGTGGCCTCATTGGGCGTTATGGTTCCGAACGTCCAATTGGGCGGTTGCGCAAAGGCGGCAAGATTAAACATGCTGTCACCTTTGCCAGGATTGAATTTTGCCTGGCCGGCAAGATACTGAGGTGAAGCCATGGGAACCCCGTTGATGCGGTTCGCCTGCTCCCAGCCGTTGTCTTCCAAGCCATTTGTCGTATCGGCACCTTCAATTTCCTGCGGGAAGCCACTCATGTATCGCAGGATACCGGAGTATTTCCAGCCACCCAGGACCTGATTGACCACTCCGCCGTGGTTAAGGAACCGTTTTCCCTTCCCCACGGGCAGATCGTACACGTAGGCAATCGAGGCCATGTTGGGAATATCCTCGTAGGAATAGCTCTTTTGGGCCTTCCGGTTCCAGGGAGTCGTGGTGCCAAAATCCGAGGAGAAGGTGGAGAACATGGAGCCGGCATCGGTGAGCGTCTTCGACCAGGCATAAGAAACGAGCAGGGTGAGGCCGTTGGAAAACCGCTTCTCCAGCTTGACCTGCAACGCGTCATAATCCGATACGCCAAGCGATTCATAATAGCGCGACGTCCCGGAGTATTGGGGAGCGGTGCGCAGCGACTGGCCGAGGGTTGGTTCGTTGGGATTGAACGCCGCCTCGAACCCGGAGAAAGGAACCTTATTCCCCGTGGCGGAATCAACAACAAACGATGAAGGCACAACCGCCTGGGCTCCGGCAAAGCTGATGGGCTCATTCAACACGGAAACGGCGCCGGTTGATGAGCAAGCGGCTGAGACTCCTGCCGGACTATAGCAGACATTGCCCAGGGGCAGGTATTGGAGGGGCATCTTGTCATTGGCCGTCAAGCGGCTCGAGGTGTGCGTACCCTTGTTGCCGACGAAGGCAACAGTCAACACCATTTGGGAAGGCAACTGGCGCTCGATATCGAACGTGTAGTTCTGCGCGTACGGCGCCATGCTGTCGGTCTTGTCCAGCGCGATCAGGGAGCTATAAGAAGCGTAGTGGCTGCCCGCGCCGATGAACTCGGTAGGAGCGAGGCTGGGGGACCAGGTGGGCAGAGTGCCCGTTCCCCACACGAAGCCCGGCGTGGTGCCCGAGTTGGGGGAGGTAATATCCACGGTGCCGTTGTATCCCTCATTGTACGTTCCACCAGACAGCCCTAAAGCGTTGCCCTGGGCATAAAAGATGCCGTAGGCGGCCCGCACCACGGTCTTGTCATTCACGGCGTAGGCCAGACCGATGCGCGGGCTGAATTGCTTGTAATAGGTGTTGAGGCCGGATTCATTGCCGGGGCTGGCGGCGTTCAAAGCCCCCAGGATGTTGTTGGCCCCCGGGTTCGGCATCGAGTAGTCAATCCAGGACTTCTGGTTGTACCTTTGGGTTTCGGGCTCGAACAAATCCCAGCGCACTCCCAGGTTCAGGGTGAGCTTTTTGCTGACTTTGAAATCATCCTGGACGAATGCCGCGTAGCTGCTATCGCGGGCATAACCGGGTACATTGTAATGAACATCCGTGGCCTCATCCACCAACCCCAGCAGGTAGCTGGCGACGGGAGCTCCGGTGAGGGGAAATCCCGGAAAGGCGGTCTCCAGGTTTGAAAAATCGAATCGGCCGGCGCTTCCCCCGGGGCTAATGCTATTTTGGGCGCCCTTGCTCATCTGGAAGCCGAACTTCATCGTGTGTTTTCCTTTAACCCAGGTCATGGAGTCATTAATCAGGCTGGTATGCAAACCCGTCACGCCCGGTGTTCCGCCGCCAACATAGTCGGATCCTCCAAGCTGGACGTTCGGAAATTCGGTGAGGTAGTTGGGCGTCACACCCTTGATTCCGAGGTAATCAACCCAATTCGTCTTCCCGTCCCAGGGTGACACCTCGGGCTGGCCACTGTCCCATTTATTCCAGGCCAATGTGGCTTGGTTGCTGAGATTGGACTTGGGAGTCCAGTTCCAATTGAGGCGCACATTCCTCGTCTGGTTGATAGACGGCTGATTGCCTCCGAAAACGGGAGTATCGAACGGGGGAGTGTTGGGAGAAGAGTTCTTTCCGAAGGCATATAAGCCACTCACCCGGTTTTTGTCATTGAAAACATAGTCCCCTTTGAATCCATATTCATTCACCGACAAGGGGTTGGGAGTGGTGCTCACAAAATTATTTACCACATCGTAGGGATTCGTATCCGTTGGGGCCGGGAAGAAGGGAGTGACAAGCTTCGACACCCGGTCAAAGTAGGTAGGGTTAATAATATTGTTGCAGATTTCCGTGCCGCAGGCCGTCTTGGTAATAGGATCGGCAAGTGGAATCTGTGCCCAAGTACCCGCCGCTACGCTCCCCTGCCCGTAGTCCGTAAAATTGCCTTGCATCATCGGGACGGTGGGTAAGGTTCCCAACCCGGACGACGAGGCTTGGATCAGCCGGAACCCGTCATAGTATCCAAAAACGAAGGCTTTATCCTTCCTGATCGGCCCGCCCCCGGTGACGCCGAACTCGTTATGCTTGTACACAGGATTGCACGCCTTAACCCCCTCACCTGCAGGAGCGGTGGTTACGCCGTTGGCCTCGCAAGCGGCGGGAGAATAATTCTCAAACCAGGGCACGGCGTTCAAGGCAGTGTTGCGGACATATTCATACGCCGACCCATGGATCTGATTGGTTCCCGATTTCATTTCATAGCTGGCCGACCCGCCTTCGGATCGCCCGAATTCGGCCGACTCATTGGTGGATTGGAGCTTGAATTCGGAGATGGCGTCGGGAGGAATCTGGAGAGCCCGCAAGTCGCCCTCAAATCCATCCGCCGTGGGGATGTCCGCCCCATCGAGCGACATCGTGGTGCTGCTCACCGCACTGCCGCTCACCGAAATGGTATAGAGGCGACCACCACCCGGACCACCATCGGAATTTCCTTCTCCGGTCACACCCGGGGCCAACTGCATGAAGGTCGCAGGCGTCCGCTGGTCACCAAAGCTGGTCAGGGGAAGGTCTTCCTCTTCCCGGGAGGTGATCGTGGTGCCCGTGTCAGAGGTCTCCCGTTCGATCTGTAGAGCCTGTGCAACGACCTCCACGGTCTCCGTCCTGGAGCCAAGGGTCAGGGATATATCGACGCGTACCGTCCCCCCGACCGTAACGTTAATGCTCGTACGCGAATATTTCTTGAAGCCTTCCTTCACGGCAAGCAGTTTGTATGTGCCTGGCTCCAGGAGTGGAAGCGTGAACACGCCGCTTTCATTGGTTGTCAAATTGTTGGCAACGCCGGTTTCGGAATTGGTGATGGTGATCGCCACGCCAGGAACCACCGCGCCGCTTTGGTCGGCTACAATGCCGGTGAGCTCGCCGCGGTTGCCCTGCGCCCATGCGGGGCCCATCATCAACAGCAATCCCATCAGCACCAGAAACGATTGCTTGAGATATGACATATCCTGATACCTCCATTAAACGTTGGATATGACCCTTGACGTAGACGCTAGTAAGAAGCAGAAAAGCAGTGGAGCAGTCGAGCAGAAAAGCACGGAAGCTTGCGAGCAAGATAACCACTACCGGTAAACTCTTGCTTTCCTAATACCTTTCAGGTGTTCCTTGTAATACCTTTCGAATAGAGTTTTTACCACCGGACGTCGCCAGTGTCAAGCTTTTTTAGCATAGGAAAATGTTGTGCACATTTTGTCGATTCCATGAGGATCCGCCCCGCAAATGCTTCCCGCCGCTGCCCCCTCATCACTTCATTGCGCGGGCACTGGTGCCTTTCCAGCATCATTCGAACCTCCGCCTACCGCATCATTCAAGCCTTTAGCCTTCTGGGCGATGGAGAGTTTATTGAACAGATCCAGTTCACGCTGGCGGTCGGCTGGCTGGTTCAGCTTCTGGTAAACTTCTGCCAGCATATAGTGGCTGCGTGGATCAGCGGGATCCAAACCGGCGGCGAGGACTAAGTCAGCCTTGGCTTCTTGCAGTTCCCCCAGGCCGATATAGCACCGGCCGAGGAGAAGGCGAGTCTCCAGCTCCTCGACATGGCTGGCTACGGCTCGCTTCAGGTACGGAAGGGCGTTGTTCATGTCGTGATCGCGGACCGCCATCCTGCCCAGATACAAGTTGGCGTAGGGATCGTCCGGCGCCTCCTGGACCGCCAGCAGCAATTCCTTCTTCGCCGGTTCAAGCTGATTCAGATTCCAATACGCAACCCCCAACGGAGAGTGGATGCCCATGGCGTCCGGCTGCTTCTTCAATGCCGCCAGGTATTGCGCAACGGCGGGTTCATAGTGTGCTTCCTGGGAATAGAACTCGCCCAACAGGGCGTGGAATTGAAAGGAATCCGGATCAATATGCCGAAGCTGGTCAATGGACCGGAATGCCGCCGCCATATGCAATCGGGCCAACTGGTAAAACACATCCGCTTTGCCCGGGTTCTTATCGGCAACCAGGTCAAGCTGAATGATGGCTTCGTTCGCACGGCCTGCCCCCTCGAGGGCCAAAGCCAGATAGTAGCGGGTGGCCGGATGCGCCGTGGGGGTTTTCAATTCTTTATTGAAACTGGCCATGGCGTCCTTGTAATCATGCTTCCCGTAGTAGGAAAGCCCCAGGAAAAAGTTCACTTGCGGATAATCCGGGTGCCCAGGCAAGACGCGCTTGAAGTGTTCGATGGAAGCATCGAACTGGAGATCGGTCTGTTCAAGAATGCCCAGGCGCTTCAGCGCTTCGGGATTTTGGGGGTCGGAGGCCAGCACTTTCTGGTAAAGGCCTTCTGCCGCGGCAAAGTTTTGCCTGTCCTCATAGGCCTTCGCTTGCTTGAACAGGTCCGCCTCTGCCCCTTGCTGCGCCAGGCCCGGCGCGGGCATGCTGGCGAACCCTCCAAGTAAAGTGAATATCGCCATCAGCCGGATTCCAAACCCTGTGGGTTTACGAAAGTCTTTGCGCATTTCCCTCTCCGATGATTATTGCCGCCCCGCTTCCAGGGCCTCAATTCTGATAACTTTCGAACATCGCATTTTACTCTTATTATTTGGATTGGCTACTCTTAATTGCCCCACCCAGGGTGAATTTGTTCAATCCC
>PLWR01000130.1 GCA_003165615.1 Acidobacteriota bacterium
AGAGGCAATGATTTTCCACCTTGGACAGGGAGGATAAGAAAGTGGCAAAAAAGGCGTTACCGATGGCAGCAGCAGAAGGGAAGTTGGGGGTTCTGACGGTGGGGATGGGGGCGGTGGCGACCACGATGATTGCAGGGGTGGAAGCGGTGCGTAAGGGAATAGCGCTTCCCGTGGGATCGCTGACGCAGATGGGGACGATTCGTTTGGGGAAGCGGACGGACAAACGCAATCCCAAGATCAAAGATTTTGTGCCCTTGGCGGATCTGGATGATGTGGTCTTCGGGGGATGGGATCTTTTCAAGGACAACGCTTATGTGGCGGCCAAGAAAGCCGGAGTTCTTGGCAAGGAACACGTGGAGAAGTTGAAGGGGTTTCTAAAGGGCGTGGAACCGATGCCGGCGGCCTTTGAGCAGAAGTGGGTGAAGAACCTGCATCCCAACAACATCAAATCCGGCTCGTCCAAAATGGAACTGGCCGAGCAGGTGATGGCCGACATCGAGCGGTTCAAGAAGCAGTCGGGGGCCGACCGCCTGGTGATGATTTGGGCGGCGTCGACGGAGGTTTACANNTACGCCGCGTTGAAGCTGGGGGTGCCCTTTGCCAACGGCGCACCGCATGTGACGGTGGATATGCCAGCGCTCACCAATCTGGCGCTGAAGAAGAAGATTCCGATTTGCGGGAAAGACTTCAAGTCGGGACAGACGTTCATGAAGACCTTGCTGGCGCCGGGNNGACAACTTCCGGAGCAAGGAAGTCACCAAGGCTTCCGTACTGGAGCACATCATCCAGCCGGATCAGTATCCGGAACTCTATAAGGGTTACTACCACAAGGTGCGGATCAACTACTATCCGCCGCGCGGCGACGCCAAAGAGAGCTGGGATAACATCGATATCTTCGGGTGGCTGGGCTACCCGATGCAGATCAAGGTGAACTGCCTGTTCCGGGATTCGATTCTGGCGGCCCCCATGGCGCTGGACCTGGTGCTGTTCATGGACCTCGCGCAACGCACGCCGGCACTGGCCAGAATGGGAATCCAGGAATGGCTGTCGTTCTACTTCAAGAGCCCGATGACGGCGCCGGGGCTGTATCCGGAACACGACGTGTTTATCCAACTCATGAAGCTCAAGAACACCCTCCGGCACCTGCGCGGAGAGGAACTGATCACGCATCTGGGGTTGGAGTATTACGACTAGAATTCGGCGAATCAAGATGTAGCGGCGGGTTTGCCCCGGCAAGTGACGGCATCTTGGGGGCGGCATAAAGCCGCCCCTACTTGCCAATTGTCACTGCATCAAGGCTTGCCAGCCACTAGCCACTTACCACCGACTGATACGCTTAGACTTGGTTTTCACTCGTCACTGCTCTTAAGCCAGCTTGTTTCCCGAGTGCAGGCCGCACTCTTTCTTGGTGGACTCTTCCCACCACCAACGGCCTTCGCGCTCGTGCTGGCCGGGCAGTACGACTTTCGTGCAGGGCTCGCATCCGATGGAGACAAATCCCCGCTCATGCAGCGAATTGTAGGGGACATCATTTTCGCGGATGTAATCCCAAACCTGCTTGGAACTCCAATTGGCCAGGGGGTTAAATTTCACCAGGGCATTTTCCGGAGTCGAGAAGGTGGGATCAGCTTGCACCATGGGGACGGCGGCGCGGGTGGAGGGGCTCTGGTCGCGGCGCTGACCGGTAACCCATGCGCTCAGGGTGCCGAGCGCCCGGCGCAATGGTTCCACTTTGCGGACCCCACAACATTCCTGGTGTCCGTCCTTATAAAACGAATAGAGGCCTTTTTCTCTCACCAGCTTTTCCACGGGCTCCGGCTTGGGGAAGAATACTTCAATGGGAATCTTGTATCGCTCCCGAACCTTTTCGAGAAATTGGTACGTTTCCGCATGGAGCCGCGCCGTGTCGAGCGAGAAAACGCGGAACTTACCGCCCAGCTTCACGGCCAAATCCACTAGGACCACGTCTTCCGCACCACTAAAGCTGATGCCGACGCTGGGCGAATACATCTCAAACGCCAGCGCCAGAATCTCGCTGGGATGCCGCTGGGCATACTGTTCGGCTATTTCTGACAAATTTGCAACTTCAAGTGCCATAGTTGTTCTTTTTCCTTTCAGAGTTGTAATTGAAAAGCAGTTAGGATCGAAACTTGAAATTCGAAATTCGGTGTGCATCTTGCGAGTTTCGACTTTCGAGTTTCGGCACTTTCCTGACTCCTGCGGTTATCCTACCAGCAGGCGGGCTCCCAGGGAGAAATAGAGAACGGTAAAGAGCCAACTGAAATAACGCTCGGGGATGATCTTGGTCAGCCGGCTGCCCAAAACCACGCCCGGTAGTGAACCCACCACCAGGCGCAGTAAAAGGTTGCTGTCAAAATGCCCCATCCGCACGTGCATGAAGCCTGCCAAGGCCATGGTGGCGAGGCCATAGAGAATGTCAGTCCCCACAAGTTCACCCAGTGGATAGGGGGTGAGGAGTAGCAGGAAGACCATCAGCAAGCTCCCACTCCCGATCGAGGTCAACGCCACCAGGAAACCCACCAACGCGCCCACGGCGATAAGGTTCACTCGCGCGCTGAACACGGGAGAGTCAAGCCAGGTCTTGGGAGGCTTGATCTTCCCCAGCCGGACCAGCGGCAACAGGATGGCTACGCAAAACAACGTGATACCTAGGACCATGCGGAGCAGATGATCCAGATCGTGTCCCCCCAGCCGCGCCTTCAAGCAACTTAGCAGTACGATTCCGCCCACCGTGCCCGGCAGCGTCCCGACAATCAGGAACGAAGCAAGCCGCCAACGCACCTGGCCCAGCCGACGGTGCTCAAACACCCCCACCAACTTGGTGAAAGCGCCGTTGACGATGTCCGTCCCGATTAATATAACGGCGGGGTAAGGCGTCAGCACTAACAAGAGCGGGGTTACCAGGACACCCCCGCCCGTGCCCGTAAGCCCAATCAGTATTCCCGTAATGAATCCTATAACCGTAATCAACATGACGCTGGTGTGACCCTTCCGGCTTGGTGTCCCCCGGGGGAGGTTTGACTGTTGTCGCCCAAAAACCTGCGTAAAATCAAAACGCCCGCTGCGGCANNGGACAGAGCACCGCTGGCGGATGGCGTACAACAACACATCTGCCCGGCGTCGCTGCTACTCACGGAATGGAAATTGGTAATCATTGGTTCAGAGACAAGCAGCCTACCACGTCGGCGTGGGTGCGTCAATATTTTTGACATATTTTTGACAGTATTCCGAACGCGCAGACCGACTATCGTGTACGCCGGTTAATTCTCGAATTGAGAAGCGCCTGGATGTCTTCTATTACCTCCCGGGTGCTTTTGATCTCATAGCGGAACGGCCCGGGCCCGATTGCCACTGCCCCCTGGAAGGACCGATAAGCTTTGGCAACCTCCGTGTCGAGATGAGTTAATCTATCCCTGGCTCCTGCATCGGCGGACGGGGACCATGCCTCCAATTCCGTCCGCATCTCACTCCAGGCACACTCCGCGATTTCCATTGCGTCGCCATTACGGTCAATAGCGGCCTGCCACGGATCCCCACCCTCCGGCCACGGATGATAAAACTTAAGGAATACGGCCAAACGTTCATTTTGCCTGCTTGCTATCCTTACGTACTGTTCCAGGCGACCTTGGACCGAGCCAGCGGCATTCACGCGCTTTGCCAGCTTCGAAGGCAGACATGAAGCTGAAAACGCTCGCCAAGGGAAACAGAGGAAGACGATGAAAAGGCTGACCAGCAGACGACGGGTGTTCGCATTCATGAGGTTTTGCCACCCAAACACGCAAAGAATTGAACTACGCAACAGGCGTAGCACGGGCCTCCGGTGTGCGCGCTACACATTGCTCAGTTAAGACAACCGGAATTATGTCCCGATGGATGCACTTTCAAATCCCCGCGTTGCCTTATCCTTCGCGCCAAAGCATGCGAACGAGGGCCTTCGGGTTGTGCCGCGCTGCCTCCTCCGCGGCGTTTTGCTAATCAGCTCGCGGAAGCGTAGAATCTCGCCCATGAAACCCAAACCCATATTTCTAATTCTCCATTTGGCAGTGTTGTGCGCTGTGTTAATCCCCTTGCAGGCGGCCGCTGGCGACACCGGCACCGCGGGCCTGGTCGGGACCTGGACGGCGGAGGCGCAAGGCGTGCGCGTGCGAGTGGTATTCGGAGCCGACGGCACGTTTGCCCGGACCATGACCGACGCTTCGGGGACGGCCACCGTGCGTGGACAATATCTGCGGCAGGGCAGCATGCTGATGGTGCAGCCTCAGGGGCAGACGCCCATGCAGTTTATGATTCGAGACCTGCAGCCGAACCGGCTGGTGCTGGCGGGGATGGATGGCACAGTGCTGGATATGGCCCGTGCCGCAACTGGAGCGCCGCACGGCAAGGCTCCGCCAAGCCCGCCCAGGCAGCCGGCGAAGCCTCTTCCTGCTCCGGCGCCAGGGCGGGGCGAGGAACCCCGCGGCCCCGCCCACGGCGCGCCCGGCCACGGGCGGGGCGCTAGTACCGGACTGGGTGCTGCCCGGCCTGCGACTCACCTATTATCTCCTCACCGGCAGCGTCAGCGGTTCGGTGAACGGGTATGTGCTGGACGACGACGGCAACATCATCGACCGGAATGGCAACCGCTACTCGACCGAACGCCAGGGGCACTCCTCGCAGGGCTTGGTGGAGGCCACGGTGGCGGGAATGGACGCGCAGGTGGTAGCCCTGGCGCAACCCTTCTACCTTCTGATGTCTGCCGGCGATACCGCGCCGCTGCTGAAATCGCACATGGACACGCTTGCCACCGTTGATACGGGCGGTGACTTCTGGATGCACCCGCAGAAACAAGCGATGATGGTACGGGAACATCCTTGGACTTGCGCTCCGCGGCCGGGCCAGGTGATGGCGCGCACGCGGACGTGGCGGAGCGGCGATCAGAGTTGGACGGCCACCGCAATTATCTCGATGGGCGATACCGGCAGGATCTTCTGGGTCTATGACCAGGCCACCGGCCGGCTGCTTTACCTCAGCCGCATCTCCCGTAGCGCGCCGGACATCCGCGATCCCTCCCAGTCGCTGCCTGACTCGGTATCCTCGGCCACCTTCTTGCGCTTCGTGGATGCTCATCAATTGAACCTGCCCTGGCTGAATACCCCCATGCCGGAGTGGACGCGCGGGTTACAGGCTCTGAGTTACCAGGGCCGAATGAGCGTGCAGTTCCCCGGCGCCGCCCCGGGGGGTGGGACGGCACTCAGCCAGCAGATGGAAGTGGCCAAACGCGGCGGCGATTGGCTGCTGTTCCAATCAAGGTCCCAGACACAAGGGCTGCCGTCGACTTCCGGGGCCAAGTCCGTAACCGGGCCGGGGTGCTTGCCGCCGGTCATCATTCCCGCCGCCGCGCTCGGCCGCTTGCGGCCCGGCCAGGAAATTGACCATGACCCGCACACGGGATTCACTGTGCGGGTGGCCGCGGCGGACGCGCAGACGGTGACCCTGGAAGCTGTCGGGCCTCGCCAGTCTTTCATGTTCGTTTTCGACCGTGCCCAGGGGGTGATGATTCACAGCATTTCACGGGAGAGCTCCTCGGGAACGAACACGGTGGTGGTGCATGAAATGCAGTTGGCGGGAAAACGGTAGGAATGCCGCGGCCGGAATGGCCGCGTCATGGTCCAGCGGCCAGGTCATTGCAGGGGTCGGCGCGTGTCCGCCCTCCGGCTATCGATGCTCAGGATGAAATTCTGGCACCGGTGATCAAAACCTCAATCACGACTCGAGGTCTTCGTCCACGATGATCTTCAGGGCGCGAAGGAATTGGGTGTCTTGCGTGGTCAGGCGGAATTCGGGATCGAGGCGGCCATCGGCATTGATTTTCTGGCGATGCACCACGTTCACCTCGCCCCGCTTGTTGAAGCCAATGGTGACTTCCAAAACAAGAAAGAGATCGTAGCCGGCGCTACGGATGCGCGACATTACTTCGGCAATCCGCTCGGAATCAGAGAGGGATTCGTTTATCGCGTCGCCCAGTTCCTTAATCAGGCGTTTGAAATTATCGTCTAGCTCCAAGGTTCACCTGGAAGAGTCGAGGCTGGCGTACCTCCACATTCTAGGGTTGCTGCTGATGCACGTCAAGGCGAAAGCCAGTCGTCGGTATAATTGCCTGAAATTGGGCCGATTTCCGGATTGGCGAACGCGAATTGTGACCCAAAGTAGGACCGGCAATTGACTGCGCCCGGCTTTGTCCTTACGATAATCTGCGGCGAGTTGGAACGCCCACGCCGGGATCGGAAGGAAAGGTTTGAGTCGACTCGGGACTTTGCTCCATTATTGGTTTGTCAACGCCAAGCGTTTGTTTCACATGATCATCGCTCTCGCCTTCTTGGTGTTGACGGTTGCCGGCGCCTCGCAGGCCTTTGCAGCCTGGGAGGACTACCGAAAGGCCCCGGAGCAGGGAATGATCTATTTCTCGATGTATGCGGGGCTCACCGTATATCTGGCGATCCTATGTCTTTACTCCTTTGCAAAGGCGCGAACCGTGCGTTGAATTTGAGCACCGCTTCGGCCCGCTTTTTCACTCCTCCCTATGGGTGCACAATCGGAGAAGGAACTTAAATCGAAGTTCGTCACGGGCTCGGGGTTGGAAGTCAAGCGATTCTATACACCCCGGGACCTGGCCGACTGGAATTACGAGGGCCAATCTGGCTACCCGGGTGAATACCCCTACCCACGCGGCCTGTACCCTTCGGGTTACCGCGGCCGGCTCTGGACGATGCG
>PLWR01000521.1 GCA_003165615.1 Acidobacteriota bacterium
ACGCCCAGCAGGCTGCCGAGAAGTATTTGAAGGGTTTGCTGGCGTTACACGGTGAGCCTTTTCCCCGTACCCACAACCTGGAAGAGTTACAACACCAGGGAGAAGCGCTTCCCGCTTGGCCGCTCGCCGCACTGGACCTGACCGAACTCAGTTCCTATGCGGTCGAGGTCCGCTACGATTTTGAGTTCTGGCCCGACCNNATTAAGATTGGCGGACTTTCAGCCGCGGCGACTGCGTTGCTTCCCCCTCTAAATCTCCACTTTTTCCCGCAATCTCTGGCCCGTATCATGTCTCTGGACGTATAATGATCCCATGACGCAGGACGCCACTGAACTATTGAAGCGTGCCCTCGCCCTTAGCGCGGAAGAACGCGCCGAACTCGCAGGCTCTCTACTGGAGAGTCTGGATGGCGGCCATGACGATCCCGAAGCCGTGGAAGCCGCCTGGAGCCAAGAAATCGCCCGCCGCATTGAAGACTTGGATTCTGGCAAAGTTAAACCCGTATCCCTGGAAACGTTCCGCCGCAAACTCTCTTCCGCTGCCGAATGAGCGAGAGACCGATTTTCCTTATCCATCCCGCTGCGGTCGAAGAGGCGGAAAAGGCTACGCGCTGGTATCGCGAGCGCAGCGCCCGCGCTGGTAGGGAATTCGTGGAGGAAGTCAATCACGCCATTGACAGGATTTTGGCCGCGCCCGAGCGCTGGCCCGCCGGTCCGTATGGTACCCGCAAATTCCTGCTGCATCGATTTCCTTTTGCGGTGGTTTACCGCGAGCTTCCCTCCGCCATCCAAGTCCTGGCCGTTGCCCATGGCCATCGGCGCCCCGGCTACTGGAAAACCCGCATATAGATGGGTTTTCGCGCCTCGGCGAAACGCTTTCTGCCTAATGCCTCCAGAATTTTGAATCTTGAATCTGGAATCCTGCCCCCCAGCTCCTGTCTACAGTCTATCGCCTACCGCCTTCTGCCTTCCGTTTACCGCCTGCCTTTTCGACTTCGGACTCCGGACTTCGGACCTCGGACTCGCTCTTCCCGCCCGGCGTTGAAAAATGCCCACGGACAGCGTGTAGCCATCACGGTCAACGATTTCATGACCGTGGGCTTTTCTCCTGCCCGCCGCGATTGACCGGAACTTCCTCACCAAAGTAAGAACCCACAGTCAGAACTGCACTGACTGTGCTACCCGCTCCATGGGTCTATCTCCAAGGGGTGCCAAACTTCGAATGGCCACACGGAAAAGCTTATTTCGACCTAGTACAGTTTCACGCTTCCTCAATTTCGCAAGACTCCGACAGCTCCTCCAAGAAATCTGCCTTCATATACCGAATAAATGGCTCAGCTTGTTTGAGGCGGTCACGCAACGAAGTGAAGGAAATGAAGCGGCAAACCTCTGACATTGGCGGTGAGAGCCGCGAGAAGGTTGGCCGATTGACTTCCGAGATTACCTTATCCCGTCGCTCATCAGGGGCGACGAGATAAAGTGGGATGTTCAGATTTGGCTGCATTGCGATTAGGTCTGCCATGCGGAGAAGCCCCGAGTAGATTGAGGTTGTGCTCTCCACTTCAAATGCTGCAACGATAGCATTGACTTGCAACCATAGTACGTCGATGAGTTCGATGGTCTTGTTCGTTGCTTCATCGAATTGAAGCGGTAACTCGGACTTCAATCTCGGAAGGTCAGAGAAACGGTTACCTCTCACCTTTCGGCCTCTGTCATTTCGCGCAACCCATAAGTCAAAGCCCATGTCATTGCCGAGCTTCAAGAGAAGCCACTGAATCTCAGCATGGTCAGTTGGTTCCTGTTCGGCCTCCAAAGGTTTCGTAGATGGTTCTTCACTGTCCGGTACCGTGACTGAACCAATCTCGGCCATCAGTGGCTTGGGTCTTCGAGCGAGCTTCGCAGCGTCTACGGACCGGGAAACAGGATTTTTACTGGCCTCAATAAGTGCCTTTGTGACTGCCTCTCCATCGGAATTCGCCCACCTTGCTGGCGAGCCGCGAAACCGGCCAGTCCATGCGATGGGACTCTTCATGTCCTTAAAGAAGCTCAATTGGTCGCGTAACTCGTACACCGGGACAGCAGTTTCGGGGGTGAGGCTAACAACCTGCTTGACCTTCAACCGGCAGGGGAAGTCTTCATCTTTCCAAATGGGGCTTTGGTCTTTGAAGGCGGGTGAACTGACTTCCAGAATTCCAATGAAGCGCGAGATGCCTGTCAGATAGCATAGCAGATAATCACCCGGCTTAATTTTCTGGAGTGTCTTCCATCGGCTCTCGCGGAATCCCGACACCTTCCCCCCAGCGTCAAGGAATTCCTTCCAAGTTGTCCCTGTGAAAAGATCAAGCCAATAGGAGCGGGAGGTCATCTTTCACCGTCCAGGAGAGGGTCGCGCACGGTTATTTACCATATTACAACTGTTTGTGCAAACGGAGTTTTGTTATAACAGCGTGAAAGGACTAAAGCAGGCGGCCAGGAACAGGTCCTTTCCGTCCGCAGGCTTTTTCCTTGATGCCAAACCTGCGGCCAATGGTGGCGGCAACGGGGGCGCTCGCAATTCTTTCACCATCAAGGCACCAAGACACCAAGAAAGCTCTGGCGAGTATTGTCTAACAAATGGGGTAACTTCGTGCCTTGGTGTCTTGGTGGTTCAGGGGAGAGCGATGACAGATTCAAAATTTCAAATTCAAGATGCAAAGAGGCAAGATCAGCCCACCTCGACCAGATCATGATGGAGAATCATGAGTTGGTCAGAGCGCAAGGCGCGCGAGGCGTAAGTGCGGCCTTCATTGTCGCAGAACTCGACTTCGAACACGCCGGGCGCGAGGCGTTCGACCACGGTTCCCACTTGGCCCCGCCGCAAGCCCCGCTCCGGCAGGTCTTCCAGAAGTGCGACGACGGCTAGAGGTTTAATGTTTTCCATATCGGCCTCACTCACCCTACATAGCAACTGGTCATACGGGGGAAATCTTCTCCGTGCAAGATGATCCAACTGCTCCGTACCGTTGCCCGCCCCCGGGGACCTTGCACTTCAAATTCTACCACGTATCTCTGCCCATAGTCGTCACGCTCGCCTTCCAGGGCCTCACCTTCCAGCGCAGCCTTCAGCAGCGCCTGCCGTAGCACGTCTGCATCAGCGGCAGTGAAGCCGAGCACCGAGGCAAAAACCCGAGCCTTGTGGCGTCCGCGCGGATGCTGCCCGTCCAGGCAGTAGTTCCGCAATTTTGCGATGTCTACGACCGCGCGCTCTCCGCCAGGAATTTTCATTCGTATCGCCGCAGCCTAACCGCTATTGCCCTCTTTCGCCAAACCTGCTTCGCCACGTCGGAGTTTATCACATGCGCGGAAGCATTCAGGTGGGTAACCGCGGCCAGTGCCCTCCTGTCCGTAGGCTTTTCCCTTGATGCCAAACCTGCGGTCAATGGTGGCGGCAACGGCGGCGCTCGCGCCCAAGGTGTTAGGTATCAGGTGTCAGGGGGAATCGATGACAGATTCAAAATTTCAAATTCAAGATTCCAAGAGGCAAGATCAGCCCACCTCAATCAGATCATGATGGAGAATCATGAGTTGGTCAGAGCGCAAGGCGAGCGAGGCGTAAGTGCGGCCTTCATTATCGCAGAACTCGACTTCGAACACGCCGGGCGCGAGGCGTTCGACCACGGTTCCCACCTGGCCCCCTTCCAGTCCAATGCCTTTGGATCAGCATCTTCAAGCCGGGGGGCGGTTCAATTTATGGGGGGATCGGGATAGGGCGGACTGATGCCCCGAGGCATCGGGGCGGCCCATCCCCAAAGCCGCCGACAGAACAGGTCCGCGCTGCGCCTCCGCGCCTCTGCGGTGAAGGTCCGCTAGCGCGTCATGATTTGCAGGACGCTGTCGTTTTCGTCAGGGGCGGTGGGGGGAACCTGGATCTCCAGCTTATCGTCATCCTGCCGCCAGCGCAGTTTCCTCTTGTCGCCCAGCACGGTAATCTGCGTAATGCGTCCCTGGAATCCCGGCACGGCCAGAACGCCATCGGCTGGCCAGTCGAACACGTGCAGGTACACAACCCGGTCCTTGGCCGTGGTCTTGCCAAACGGCAGGTTTTGCAGCGGGCCGTAGGTGGTTCCATAGATGGAATCGCCGTAAACCTTCAGCCATTTTCCCATGGACTCGAGCCGCTCCACGAATTCCGGCTGAATGGTTCCTTCCGGAGTCGGGCCCACATCCAGCAGGAAGTTTCCACCCTTGCTCGCCACGCTGGCCAAGTCCTGGATCAGCTCCTTGGCGGACTTGTACTGCGTGTCGTTTTTGTTGTAGGCCCAGGTGTCGTTGATCGTCATGCAGGTTTCCCAGAGCTGGAAATCTTCGGGCGCGGGCACGGAAGGCGCGGCAGAGTCAGGCGCCTTCGGATCAGACGCCGAATCCTTGGCGAGGCTTTTCGTGGGGATGCGGTCAGGGATGGTTTGCTCAGGGGTTACGAAATCACCCGGCACGCCGATGCGGTCGTTCACCAGGGTGGCGGGCTGAATCTGGTGCACCAGCTCCACAACTTTGTCTCCCCGATACTTTTCCTGGTGATCGAGCCCGTCAAACCATAGCAAGGCAATCGGTCCGTACTCGGTGAGGAGCTCGCGCAGTTGGGCATCCATGTAATCAAGGTAGGTTGCCCACTCCCGCCGGGTGGGATCACCGTGCCAAGTATCCTTCACAGGCTTGGAAGTGTCGCGGAAGCCGGGATGATGCATGTCCGGCGGCGAGTAGTAAAGACCCAGGGGCATGTTCGCGTCATGCGCAGCCCGCGCGAGCATGGCCGTTATGTCCGCAGCGTACGGCGTTTTGGTGATCTTGTAGCCGGTCAGCGCCGTGTCAAACATGCAGA
>PLWR01000532.1 GCA_003165615.1 Acidobacteriota bacterium
ACTAAACCCACCCCTTCTCAATGAGCGGTTTTCCTTCACCCTCATACCGCACCGTGAAGAGATAGCTATCCAGCGAGTGAAATTCCTGCGGCGAAGGCACAATGAGTCTAAGCCAGACTTCTTCCCCGGCATTGTACGTGATCCGGTCGGTGACGGCCTGGAGCGAAGCCTGCGGGCGCGCGTTCAGCTCCAAGTTGGGCGCCCAGCCGAACCAGGCCACGGCCAGTGAGGCAGCCAGCCACGCCAGCGTTAGTGATTTGCCCGGGGTCGCAATTCTGCCCATGTTGCGCATGAGATCCCCCTCCAAGATTGGTCAACCCCCAAAGGTGGTGGGGAGGATTATAGATTTCCGGCACCCGCGCGTCCAGTCGTGCTTTACGCGTCTGTTTTACGCGTGCTTTACGCCGGCGCCCTCGTTCAGAGGCCCACGTGACAGGATGGCCGCCCTGTTTACTCTTCCGTTGACATCGTCTCTGATTGGGCTTTCAATGATGGCCTGCCGGGTGCCGCGTTTGCTTCGGACATTGGAACTGCCTTCGGCAAATTTCCCCCGGACGCGCCCATAGGAAAGGACTTTCCGTGAACCCCCTTGATGCCATCCTGAAACCGAAATCCATCGCCGTAGTGGGCGCCTCCCGCCGGGAGGGGTCCATCGGCCGTGAAATCCTGCACCAGCTCATCGAGTTTGACTTCCACGGCAAACTCTTTCCGGTTAATCCCAAGGCGGATTTTATTCATTCTATAAAGGCATTCCCGGCCGTGTCGGCGATCCCCGATCCGGTGGACCTAGCCATCATCGTCGTGCCGCGCGAGGAGGTGCTCAGCGTCATTGATGACTGCGGGAAGAAGGGTGTGACGGGTTTGGTGGTGATCACCGCGGGCTTTTCCGAAACGGGCGAAGTAGGGAAGAGGTTTGAAGCCCAATTGGGTGAACGGGTCCGGCAATACGGCATGCGGATGATCGGGCCGAATTGCATGGGCGTTATCAACACGGACCCCGCGGTCCGCATGGACGCCACCTTTGCTCCCACCCTGCCGCTGGTGGGGCGCATTGCCTTCATGTCGCAGAGTGGCGCGCTGGGCATCGCCATCCTGAACATCGCGCGACAGCTCGATATCGGATTTTCCTTTTTTGTGAGCATGGGCAACAAGACCAATGTTTCCGGCAACAATCTCCTGGAGTATTGGGAGGACGATGCGCAGACCGATTTGATTTTGATGTACCTCGAGTCATTCGGAAATGCCAAACGCTTCATGCAAATCTGCCGGAGAATATCCAAGCGCAAGCCCCTGCTGGTGGTGAAGTCCGGCCGCACGGAAGCGGGCATGCGCGCGGCATCGTCGCACACCGGAGCGCTGGTGGCGCGCCAGGGACTTGATGTGGCCACCGACGCCCTGCTGGAACAGTCGGGCGTGGTTCGCGTCAATACCGTGGAGGAGTTGTTTGACCTGGCGCTGGCTTTCTCCAAAAACCCCCTGCCGCGCGGCAACCGCCTGGGAATCCTCACCAACGCCGGCGGGCCCGCCATCATGGCCACTGACTCCGCCATTGCCCACGGCCTGAGCATGGCGACTTTTTCCGAACGAACTTGCCACGAGCTCCGCCGCTTGCTTCCACCTGAGGCCAGCATTCAGAACCCTGTGGACATGACTCCCCAATCGGATCGCGGCAAATACGATGCCTGCGCGCGAATTCTGCTGGAAGATGATGGCATCGACATGCTGCTGGTGGTTTTTGTTCCTCCCATGCTGATCAGCGCCATGGACATCATTCTGGGCCTGGAACAGTTGCGGCACAAATATCTGAAGCCGGTGGTGGGAGTCGTCATGGCGACGGAAGAGTTCTTCGTGGAGCTGAACCGCGATCATCCCAATCACATGGCTCTGTATATTTTCCCCGAGTCGGCGGTGAACGCGCTCGTGGCCCTCGATCGCTATCGGGTGTGGCGGGAAAAGCCGGCGGGCGAAGTGAAGCGCTTCGAGGTGCGCAGCGGCGCCGCGGAAGAGTTGGTGCAAGAGGTTCGCCAGCAAGGCCGTGGGCAATTGACCCCGGAGGAAAGCCTGCGCTTGATAGGGTATTACGGAATCCCTGTGGCCAAGTCCATCGCCGCCGCGAATCGGGAAGATCTGGGGCGTGTGGCCAAAGAACTTCAATACCCGGCGGTCCTCAAAGCGGTGGCGCCGGACTTGGTGCATAAGATGGACGCGGGTGGCGTGCTGGTGGATATCCGTGGCCCGGAGGAATTATTAACCGCCGCGCAAAGGATGACGGAGTCCGTCGCCAGGTATCGAGGGGACGCCGCGGGCACGGGCAGCCTGGGTTTTCTGGTTCAGGAATATGTGCGCGGTGGGCGCGAGGTGATTGTGGGGATGACCCACGACCCCAAGTTTGGCCCGCTGGTGATGTTCGGGCTGGGAGGAATATACGTGGAAACGGTGAAGGACGTGGTTTTCCGCGTGCCCCCGCTCACCGATCTTGAAGCCCACGAAATGATTCAGCAGATTCGCGGCTACGGCCTGCTGCGAGGGGTGCGCGGGGAAGCGCCGATAGATCACGACGCGCTGGCGGAAGCCCTGCAAAGGTTTTCGCAGCTCGCCGAGGACTTGCCGGAGATTGCGGAAATTGAGATTAACCCCCTGCTGGTCTTCCCCCAGGGAAGCGACTTCCGTGCTGTCGATGCGCGCGTGCGGTTGGGCTCATGAGGTAGGGCGGCCCAACAGAACAGGTCCGCGCTGCGCCTGCTTCGGGTCGGAGCTAGATTAACGCCAGCCCGTCCCGCCGTGCGGCTTCCCGCAGCTTTTCATCGAGTGTCGCCAAGGGCACCCTGCGGCGCGCAGCCAATTCCAGATAGGTGGCGTCGTAGACGGTGAGGTGGGCCCGCTGCGCAGTCTCGACCAGCACTGGGACGCGCACCAATATCGAATCAACCTCGACGCTCTGCAGGAATTCCTCAATATCGGCCGCGAGCGGCGCCACTTGGGCGGCCGTTAGGCGTCCGCGCCGTTCCGCCATGACGATGGCGTTCGATACCTCTTGACGCCAAAGGGCAGGGACAATGGGAGTTGCGCCAGAGATGATGAGGTTGCGTGATTGGGACGCGCGGGCCGGAACGGGCCGGTCAAGCATCCAGCCGAGAGCGGTGGAGGCATCGAGGACAAAGGCTGTCAAAAGCGCCTTCCCTCTTCGATCAGGTCTTTGACCGTCGTGCCTTTGGGCAGCTTCATACGTACACGGGCAAACGAATCGTAAATTTCCTGCAAACTTCGTTTGCCTTTGGGCGTAGAGCCGACCAGCCGGGCGCGTTCTTTGCCCCGGCAGGTGATGACGATCTCCTCCCCCTGCGCGGCCCGCTCGACGAGTTCGGAGAGCTTTTGCTTGGCTTCAAACAACCCGACCGTCATACAATCCTCCCGATCACCTAGATTATCCATCCAGGTGGATGAGAAGTCAAGCGGCCAGGCAGATTTCACAAAACCTTGGCGCTGGTCGCCACCGGGTGCGGGCTGCCCGGCATGGGCGTGCGCGTCGCCTTGCTGACGGCCTGCACTAAAACCATGGCGTCGGCCGGAATATCCACCCTTCCATCGAGAATATTTTCCCGGTTGGCGGTGGGGCCGTACATGGCGAGGTTGCCGCTATCATCCGCCTGCACGACGGCGCCGCTCAGACTGACCCCGGCAAAGGCTCCCCGGCTGCGCGAGTAGGTGAGGATTTCAGCGTGCAACTCAATATCCGTGCCCGCCTGGGCGCTCCTCCCCACCGGGCCGGCCGCGGCGGAGACGTCGCCGCCGATCTTAAATTTATCGGTCATCAGTTTTTGCAATCCCCGGCGTCCGCGGAAAACCAGGATGAGATCGGTTGAGGATCCGCCGAACTGGAAACCCAGACTTCCACCGCTCATGGTGAGGAAGAAGGGGGCGCTCCAACTCTTGGCCGCGCGGCAAGTCACCAACCCTTTCCCGTAATTCCCACCGACGAAGAAGGCAAACTTCATCTCCGAAGGGATGATGGCAATGCACTGCGCTGATGCCAGCAAGTCCTCGGGAATGGCCTTGTCAGGTGTTCCCATAATTTCCTGAAAAATCTCGGCGGAATCTTCGATGCGGTGAATGTCATCTGTACGGTTTGAGCTGGCACGTGCCGCGAGCGACAACGCCAGGGTCATCATCACGTAGAGCGTGGCGATTTTGCGCATGTTTCCGGCCTCCATTCGAGTCCTCAATTGTTCTGGACCTAATGTTATGATGCAAGATTCTCCCCAAACGCAACCTGCCTGGGCCCGAAGTACTTGTCCTGCCCATCTGCTGCGCCGCGTCGCCTGCTTCGACGCGATAAGGCCTTGCGGCGGACCCTGGCCAGGTTCAATCGGGAACCGCTTGCATCAATTCCTCCAGCGTCTGGCAGACCCGGTCAATCTCCGCAGGCTGCAAGTTGGTGAAGAAGGGCAAGGCAAGAGAATGCGTCGAGCTCCACTCGGTGATTGGCAGGTCATGCCCGGGGCGGGTGAGGTTTCTATAGATCGGCTGCCCGTGGAGGGGGGCAAAGTACCTGCCACAGCCAATCCCGCGTGAAGCCATTTCCGCCCACATCCAATCGCGCTGCTGTTGCGTAAAGCGTTCACCGAGCCGGACAACGTACACAAACCAACTGATCCGGCGCCCCGGCACGTCAAGGGGTGGCAATTTCAGGTCGGGATTCCCGCCGAGGCGCCGATGGTACTCACGCGCCACTTGATCTCTTTTCTTCAGAATGGACTCGA
>PLWR01000695.1:0-6750 GCA_003165615.1 Acidobacteriota bacterium
TCTCCATTTTGGGGTTCACTCCACAGGATGTCGCTGACCATGGCTCCCCACTCTCACCAGTCCCCTTGGGAAATCGCAGCCCCCTCAACGCACGGGGTCGGCGCCAGCCAGCGATTCCAACCGCACTAACCCGGCACTTGATTCTTGCCCGGCTGTAAATCAAATCGCTGCCCATCGATTTCCACTGATCCCGAAAGACCCGCCGGGAGTTCAACAAAGCCATGAAGAGGAGGGCCCGCCTCCCAATGCGCGAAGATATCCCCCTTCGGGGTGGGGACGGTTCCTTCCGCCCACGCTAAATCTCCGAGTTGAGGTGTAAGGCGTACCCTTGCAAATCCGGCCCCTTCGGGCTGGACACCCAGAATGAAGGCGGGGAAAAGGTAAGCGGGCCCGGCCGACCACCCGTGGCATTGACTGGTAGCGGCGCCGGGTTTGCGAAGGATGCCATCCAGGGACCGGTTGCAATTTTCCCAGGTCGTCGTGGCGTCGTATTTCAGCATGTGTCCCCAATAAGAGCGGCATTCGTCCAAAGCCAGTTGCGCGAAACCGGCGCGCCAGAGAGCTTGCAGTTTGTAAAATTCCATAAATCCGCAATACGTTTGCCGTACATCGGGCAGGGCAGCAACCCGCTTTAATAGTTCACTCGCCGACGCCCGGTCAGGCACAATCCCCGCAAGGATGGCCAGGGCATTAACGTGCCAACCGGTATCAGCGTCAGGCTGAGCCTCGTTGCGGAAAACCAATCGACGTGAACACCAAAATTCGCGGCGATACGCCTCGGCGTTTTGCACCAGGTAATCGCGACAAAGCATTTCTGTGCCCGTATCCCGCTGCCTTCGGGCAAGCTCGGCCCCATCGCGCATCGCCCAACACAATTGCATGGCCAGCGCTCCGCGAGAACCCCACCATTGCGCAACCTCCGGCTGCATGTCGGTGATGAAATTGCGTTGGGCCGCGGCGTCGGCAAGGTTAACCTTTTTGCCCAAAAAAGTGATGAGCCGCACCAGCCGCGCCCACGAGTTCTGGACGGGCTCGCCATCCCCGGTAAAGTCCTGATACTCGCGAAACGCCGAAATCAGGTCGGTGCAATAGTTGGTCAGCACCCAACGGTCCAGGGAACCGCCCGGCAACTGCACGCCTGGCATGTAGTCGATGTTGTAGGGATGTTGGTGCCCGCCACTGCGGACGGCCGCGGCCGTCACACTTCCGTCTTCATTTTGCGCCTCGATCATCATTCGCAGGCTCTCGCGCGCCAGCGCCACGTCCCCATACAGCAAGGAATTACAGAGGTACTCCACCCGGTAATCGCCAATCCACAACAACCCATCCCGCTTTATTCCATCTTCGTAAAAACGCTGCATGCAAAGTTTCGTGGTGCGGGCGGAGATTCGCCAGATCCGATTGAGCAACGGATCATTGCAACTGAAGTGAACATTCTCCCGCACGGGATGATGCACCAGCACTACCTGTGCATCGCCTATCTCCGCGCGGCCCGATTTCACCACCACGTTCAGGTAGCGAAAGGCACGCCGGCCATGGCTTTGGCAATGGAAAGCACCGGGATCAAGGGGGAAGTGATCCTGCGGCAGCCGATACCAACGGGTAACAGGGATCAGATCTGCAGTCGCGAGAGCTTCAACGAGATCCTCTCCATAGAAAAGGGAAAGTTCGGAGGGCACACCACATTTTCCGCTGACGAACACCCGGCCCACCACTTCCTCGCCAAAGTCAAATACCAGGCTGCCCGCTCCTTCCCGGCTATCCACCACCGCCCAACCGCCGTTAAGAGGGCCACGGGGATTAAGCACCCATCGTGCCTGCACCACATCGCGAGGCTTAACCGTGGTTTCCTGGAGGGTTTCGATGCTGACGTGGCGCTTCTCGCCCAAAGCTGGGCCTTCTTGGGGCGTAGCGTTAGCGGGCTCGGAGGTGAGGAGCGCTGCCATCCCAATTGAATTTTGGCGCAAGAAATCACGGCGTGAGTAAGCACACATGAGGGCTCCTTGATTCTTTATATGAGCTACGGATTCAGGGCATGATGATCTCTTGTCCTATATCTTGCGCTTCGCCACCTGGCGGTAGATGCCTTCGAGCGCGCGGCAAAGCCCCGCACTGTCACAAACCGGCGAGCGGGCGAGGCGTTCCCGCAAGGTGGCGCGCAGCGAGGCCAATTCAACAGCGGTGGTCGGCGATCGAGCCAGCGTGACGGCGCGAGCGATATAGGCGTCGCGATCCGGCATGACCCAATCATCAAGCCCTGCCGCGAGCAGAAGCGAGCGACTTTGCCGGCTTGCCCAACGGTCACCATTGAAGGTGAGCACCGGCACCCCCTGCCACAATGCCTCCATCGTGGTTGTGCCACCGTTATAGGGAAAAGTGTCCAGCGCAATATCCACCCTCTCATAGGCCGCAAGGAATGCTTCGTGCTTAGCGGGCCCCTCCAGCAGGACGCGGGTCGGAGGGATCTCCCAGCGGCCGAAGCGCTCGTGCAGGGCGGCACGGTTGGTGGAGTCGCCCAGCGCAGCATTCTTGATGAGGAGTCGGGCTTCGGGCGCTTGCCGCAAGATCATCGCCCACGCCTCAATGACCTCGTCGTTAATTTTGTACTGTGAGCACAGACTGGCGAAGGTGATAAAGCCAGCGGCAAGACAAGGCGGGGGTGCCACATCCGGAACGGGATAGAGGACCGAATACGCAAGGTACGATCCGGGAACGCGCAACACGCGTTCGCAATAGAACTGTTCCTCAGCAGTGGGGATAACAACCGCATCGCCAACGATGTAATCGAAGGCATCGATCCCGCTCGTCGCGTACATATTGAACCAGCCGACGTTGACCGGGGCCGGGCGCCTCATCAAGAAGCCAAGGCGGCGCTGGAAGCTGTAGCCATTGAGGTCCACGAGGATGTCGATTCCGGTGCGGGTCACAAGGCTGGCGACGTCGGCGTTGGACAGGTCTCTTATGTCGTGAACGTGGTCAAGAGGATCTGCTTGATAACCGCTCTCCGCGCTGGGGGGCAACCCGTCGGAAAAGAGGTGGATTTCGAAGGCCGAGCGGTCGTGGTGATTAATGACACCCCAAACCGGCTTCATCCAGTTACGCGTGTGGAAGAACTTCGAGCAGTAACCCAACCGCAGTTTGCCTTGAGGCGCATGCGGCCGCTGAATGGAAGGGTTGGGCGGACCTTCCCTTGCTGCCTCGATCTGAGCCCACACGCGGCGGTCCTCCAGGATGGAGGCATTGGTAGCGCGTGGGCTGCCGGGGACGATGCAGGCGATGGTGCCGATAGCCCGGCGGCGCAACTCTGGGTCAGGGGTCTCCGCAGCCTGCCGGATATGATCGAGTGCAGCGTCAATCTCGCCCAGGTAGAAGAGCGCCTTCCCCAGCTCAAGATGAACCGCTGACACGTTGGCTGTCAGGGCGAGGGCGCGCCGAAAACTTTCCGCAGCCTCGCCATCGGCGCCCAACTCATAGTCAGCGAGGCCAAGTCCGTACCATGCGTCGAAGTTCGTCTCATCAAGTCCCAGGGCCCGGCGGTACTCGGCGACTGCCTTCCCGAATTGGGAATTCAGCCGTAAAGCGTCGGCATGCTTTGTCGCAAGGACATCATCGTGGGGATAGCGCGCCACCGCTTCGCTGAGGTGCGTGAGAGCCTCAGTGTTGTTCCCTTTGGAGAAAAGGTCGGTGGCGGTCTTTATGAGGCGGGCAACTCCAGCCTCGGAAAAGGCGGCAACCTTAGGATCCTCTGGGCTGCTCAGAACTCCTCCGGCGCCTGGCTCGGCAGGCCGTTTCACGCATATACCGATCTGCTCACCGCCCCCCGCGAGGTGAGCCTCTGGTGGATAAAGGGCAGTTCGTGGCATGACGGCAACTTGCGCCAATCGCCGGGTCTACCTTCTACCTACTCCCCGCACAAACCAGCCAGACTTTTTGTCCAAGTCCTTCTGCGCGTTTCCCTGCGGCGCCTAGTTAAGGCTATGTCCTCCATACTCAAACCCGCCGGATGCCTTGTCCAAGTCCTTCTCCGAGAGCTCGTCCTTCTTGTCTCCGGTAGGCTTTATGGTTTCCTGGTCTTTTTCGATTTTCTTTTCCTTTTCGTCTGCCATAGGCGTTCCACCCCTTTAGATTTAGCGTTTAAGGATTCCTGAACGAAAATAACGCTGAAGCCCCCATAGACAAAAAGTTCCCCCTGCCCGGGGGGACGAGCTTTTGCGGGCACAATAACACCGCATGTTGGGCAGGCAAACACCCACCCCGACTCTTTCTCCAGCAACTTTGCGGCTTCACCCGGGTCTTCCCGCGAGGTGAGGTTCTGCTGGATGAAGGGTAGCTTGCAGCATGACGGCAGCTTGCCCCCAATGCCGGGGCTACGCGCAGGCGAAAAGCTGCCGATGGCCTGCTCTACCTATTACTGGTCGACCTCGATCCAGTCCTTATGGCTGCCGCCGGATGCCTTGTCCAAGTCCTTCTCCGAGAGCTCATCCTTCTTGCCCCCGGCGAGCTTTATGGTTTCCTGGTCTTTTTCGATTTTCTTTTCCTTTTCGTCTGCCATGGCTATGGCTCCTTTTCTGTAGGTCTACCTAGCCGACTACCCCGGGGAAGACAGACAGCCTCCCCCTCATTTACAATATGCGTACATCTTAGACCCGGCGGGTGCCAAGTCAAGGCCAATTTTGCTGGAATTTTGCTACCGACCTTTCCCTGTGGTGTCATTTGCGAAACATGGGCGCTCCCAGGTGCAGTCATTCCCGCGAAGGCGGGAAACTACTCCGCAAGCCATTGGAAATGCGCCGACGGCGGAGTGGATTCCTGCCTTCGCGGGAATGACCAGTGTTCAAAAGGTACCCAATTCCTCTCGATCCTGGTCACTGACCCGCCGCCACGTATATTGTCCCGTCTTGTGTCTCCGCCACGGCACGCAGCGGAACAAAGGACTGCATGTCTTCGATGGAGGGAAATTCAAACCAGTCGTCCCCTTCCCTGAAGTAGGCCAAGTAGACATCACGTTCGCGCATCGTTCTGGCAAAATCTTCCATCAGGGCCCGGTATTCCTGGTCCTCTTTAAGCGTCGACGTGTCGATCTTGGACGGTAGTTGATCCCAGAGTCTGTCGGTGTAGATGCCGATGGGCCACGGGTTGTTACTATAGAATCGCGCGTCCTTCGGCAGGCCTTTGATGGTCTGGAGCATTTCGGAATTTGTGTAGGTGGAGCTTGCGAACCCCTGTCCGTCCTCGTGGGTGTCCCGGGCCCATTGTGTCATCCAAACCAGGAAAAACACCGAAATGACGACGCAGAGTACGCTGACCGCCGCTTTCTGTATTCCCGGCTCCAGTCTCCGGTAGAACCTGTTCCCCACGTACACCACCAGAATGATCATAAAAACGTGGATAGGGAGGAGAATGCGCAGGCTGTCGAGAAACAGGTCCGCCTCGAGAAACGCCGAACTCAGCAGCAAAACCACGACGTAAGAGAGGATGTAGGTCAACGGCAGTGCCGTCCCGAGATCCGTTCCCGGCTTGCGGCGAGACGCGCGGGCCGCCGCCAGCGCCAACAGGATTGCTGCCGCCACAATGGGCACGCGACCATAGGCATACGCCGTCTCAAGATTTCCATTCGACGCCCAGGTGGAGATGGCGAGAAGGATATTCTGGACCTGGGCCATATCCATGACCGGGTGGAAATCCAGGTAGCGCCCGGTGGCATTCTTACCATAGTGCATGTTGCGGAGAATCCACCAAATCATCAGGGAAGAGCTGCCCAAGCCGAAGAGGACGGCATTGAGCAGGCGCTTGGCCAGGGCTCGCTTCTCCCACAGGAGGATCGCGGCGAAACCCGCGAGGACGAATGCGGCTGCGGCATACCGGGTGGCGAACGCCAGCGCGGTGGCTGCGGCAGCTCCCCCGAGGGAGCCAGGCGAGGGCTTTTCCAGGTAATTCCCCATAAACAGGAAGGCCAGGAGCACAAAGGTCACGCAGGCGGTGTCCGAAAGGGCAAATGAGTGATAGGTAAGCAAATCGAAGGATGCGCAAGCCCAAAAGGCCGCCAGTACCGCCGCGCCGATGGAATGGCAGCACCGGCGATAGGAAATTGCTCCCATCAGCAGCACGTTGGCAAAGCAGACGATCGCCCCCACCCACCGAGCTCCCGCCACCAGGTCGCAGCCGAACAGGCCGGGCAGCGCCAGCAAAGTTGGGTAGACGAAGGGAAACAGGGGGAAAGGATCGACATTCCTGTGAATATCGAGGATCGTGTATCCGTGTCCCGCCAGCAGCCGGCGCGCAACATCGAGGTAATAGGTCGTATCGGAATCAAGCCCGATGCCAGGCTGGGTAGCGTAAAGGATCGTCCAAGCGCCCGCTCCCGCAATCCCCATGATCAGCAACGCCGTAAGCAAGTCGCGTTTTCTGTCAGACAATTCGGACCTCCCTGAACCCGCATGATACTTTGTGTCCGGGGATTGACGCATCAAGATTATCACGCCGCGTCCCGCCCCCCGGTGCGGACGTCCTGGCACGCTGTGGGTGGAAATTTGATCGCTTACGCCTTGGCGCTCACCTCGCAATTGCTTGCGGCCAGCCTGGCTTGAGTAGAAATCTTGCTGCTGATAAGTGACAAGAAGAAAGTGCGAGGGCGGAAGGGCGGGCAGGGCGAGATCCCATAAGCGCTAACTTGATGCCATGAGCGCCCGAAAGCCCGCAAAGCGGGCGTGGTCATATCAGACGTCTCCAAATTACGGTCAGGCCATTGAA
>PLWR01000695.1:6826-7369 GCA_003165615.1 Acidobacteriota bacterium
GTCATGTAGCCCACGGCGAGCCAGCGGTGGGAACGCATGCACGACAACAATCATTTTGAGCCCCCTAGGGGCGGGAGAAGCATTTTTCGGAGACTGTTAACCCACGGCTGGCTCGCCGTGGGCTACATGACGTCGCCGCTACGCGGCTTCGGAATGGGAATCGACGCGTCAAGTTAGCCCTCATGGGGCGAGATCCTGCGCTTCGCTATAGAGAAACTCGATGGGCAGAGCATTTAAATTGAACATCAATGGCACTGTCATTCTGAGCCCGCTTTTTGGGCGAAGAACCCCGGTAGTTTGCTCTGTGCACCAACCGTCACGAACTACAGGGGTCCTTCGCTGCGCTCAGNNGTTTCTGCCCATCATGGGCAGCCGATAGCCTGTCAATTCTCAGGGTGACAGCGCCCGGACAGTTCGGCGTCTGGTGAGCAGCGGAGCCGAGCGGGGGCGCAGAACCACCTGTGGGTGCTGACCTGAAACTACGCTTCGAGAGAAAGCGGGAGAAGAGCAGGCAAGCGAGGGCAATAACTTACTTAACTCATC